>NZ_PRLH01000184.1 GCF_003013815.1 Cyanothece sp. BG0011
TGTTTTAGCTGACGAAACCACCGATCCCCAACTGGCAGCCCTCGACTTATTAATAGAAGCTGAACACGGGCCTGACTCAGCAGCTTTATTAGTCACCCATAGCGAAGCGGTTGCCGAAAAAGCCAGTCAGTTTGCCGATGAATATTTAGACAAACTTCCCCAGTGGCGCAGAGAATTTTGTCAAGCCGGGTTAGATGCTTATGGGGGAATTATTCTGACTTCTAGCTTAGAAGAATCCATTAATTTTGTGAACGACTACGCCCCGGAACATTTAGAGGTGTTAGTAGACGATCCGTTGCGGTTGGTGGGAGAAATTAAAAATGCAGGGGAGATTTTACTGGGAAAATATACCCCTTCTTCTGCTGCTACCTATGCGATCGGGGTTAACGCCGTTTTGCCCACTGGTGGGTTTGCCCGTTCCTATTCTGCCGTCTCTGTGTACGATTTTCTCAAGCGATCAACCATTGCTTATTTAACCGCCCAAGGGTTTGATCGCGTTAAAGAAACCAGCCAAACTTTAGCTCATTACGAGGAGTTTCCGGCTCATGGGATGGCCATTACGGAACGGGATCAATTATTGTAAAATCAGGATTCTCTATTTTTGCAGATGGGTTTAGCATTGCTAAACCCCTACTGAGTGCGTTCTATCTTTTCATTTTTCCTTGTTTGTAACGAGTGAATATACCCCCTAATGTTATGGCTAATAAGCCATGAATTAGACTAGGTTCAGGAATGGTAGGAGTGCCACCAGTGGTTGTGCCACCAGTGGTTGTGCCACCAGTGGTTGTGCCACCAGTGGTTGTGCCACCAGTGGTTGTGCCACCAGTGGTTGTGCCACCAGTGGTTGTGCCACCGGTTGTTGTGCCACCAGTAGTTGTGCCACCAGTTGTCGTCCCACCAGTGGTTGTGCCACTGATAGGAAAGCTTGGAGGTAACGGCCCAAAGAGAATATTACCAGCAACAAAAAAGGGTGTATTGCCAGGAGCGAAACTAAGCATTACGTCTTGATCTGGGAAGGAGAAAGGATCAGAACTATAGTAACCTTGAGGGTGACCACTACCGACAAGATTCGGTTGCAACGTCAACATCGGATCAACGTCTGCCCCTTCATTCGGAACGCCGTCAAGATTTTCATTGGGAACAATCACCTCACCAAATAGAGGACCCGCACTGGCATCATTGATCCAGGCTTGATCTGAGCCATCACTGTAAGATACTCCTAAGCGAAAGAATCGTTCGATATTAGGCTCTAAAGTCAAGATGTCATCTAGTTCGTTATCGGGAGTCACAGGATCATCAGGATCATCCAGGGCTAAATAAGCGAAACCATCAATATAACCTAGGAGGGGATTAGGATTACCAGGGTTTTCAGGATCATTAGGATCAATGGTAATTCTTCTGAGGGGTATAGGTACATTATTTGAATCAAGGTTCAAAGGTTCCCCCATGTCGTTCACTTCCCAAAGTCCTATTTCATGAATGTTTTCTGGAACAGTAAAAAAACCTTGTTCGTTCGGTAAGAAAAAATAATCGTCGGGATTATCTGGTACAAAAAGATTATCTCGAGACGCAAAAACTCCAAAAGCTGTCATTTCTAAATTATTATCATTGCCAGCCGGATCAACTGAAAACTGATAACCCAATGTGTAATCACCCAAAAAGTTGACAACCGGTGACGAGGGATTATTCATTGCATTAAAAACTGGTTCATAAGAAACCGTAGCGGCTTTAGCACTAACAGCACCGGTTAAAGAGAAAACAATACCTAAAGATAGGTTAGTTAAGTATTTTTGTTGACAAATACCCATACAATTATTTGATAAAAAATCACTCTACTAAGCCAATGCTATCAATAGTTTTTTGATTCAATTCTTTCCCAAAAATTAAAAAATTGAATTGTATTTTTAATGTAAAAAATAATCATAAAATAAGATATTGGTTTGCATTTTTTAGAAAATAAATAACTATATATAAAAAAATCAACAAAGCTTAACCCTTCAATTTTATTTCTTGACTTTAATATTGATTAAATTTACAAACTGCTTAAATTTAGTAAAGTTGATTTATTTTCTTTTAAAATCTGCTACAAATGTTTATTAAGTTTTTTGTACGATTCATTAACATTTCCCTCTCTGTTTAGATTTTTTTGATTTTTGTGAGCAGATGACAAAAAAAAATTGCCCAAAATGGGACAATCTTAAGATTTTTTCCTGATTTCTTGGGGTCAAAGATAACAAGATATGAAGTTTATTGATCAACTTGTTACCTTATATTGATAGATTGTGAAAAACTGATCACTGACGACTAATTAAGGGTCAATCCAACGGTCATCTGCTTTAATTAAATTAATTAACTCTGTTACCCCTTGGTCTTCAGGAACCTTTTTAATTTCTTCTCGCCCCCGATATAAAGAAATGTAACCCGCTTGTTTACCCACATAACCGTAGTCAGCATCGGCCATTTCCCCTGGTCCATTAACAATACATCCCATGACAGCAATATCTAACCCCGTCAGATGTTTGGTAGCTTCTCGTACTTTGTGTAAGACTTCCTCAAGGTTAAATAGGGTACGGCCACAGGAAGGACAAGCGACGTATTCCACCATCGTTTTACGTAGGCCCAACGCTTGGAGAATGCTATAACACACCGGGATTTCTTTTTCTGGGGCCTCAGTTAGAGAAACACGAATCGTATCTCCGATTCCTTCTGCTAACAGGGTTCCTATTCCGGCCGTTGATTTAATGCGACCATATTCTCCGTCTCCTGCTTCTGTGACCCCTAAATGTAGGGGATAGTCCATTCCTAATTCATCCATGCGTTTGACCATCAAACGATAGGCCGCTAACATCACAGGAACACGAGATGCTTTGAGGGAAATGACTAAATTATAGAAATCTAGAGACTCACAAATACGGATGAATTCTAAGGCCGATTCTACCATTCCCTCTGGGGTATCTCCATAGGTAAATAACATTCTTTCCGCTAAAGAACCATGATTCACCCCAATTCTCATGGCTTTTCCTTGATCTCGTAGTGAAATCACTAAGGGTTCTAGGGTTTGGCGAATTTTCTCCCCAATCTCTTCAAATTCTGCTTGAGTGTATTCGCTACGGGTGGGACTGGGTTTTTCAAAGACGTATAATCCTGGGTTAATCCGCACTTTATCCACGTGCTTGGCCACTTCTAGGGCAATTTTTAAACCGTTGTGATGCACATCGGCCACCAAAGGAACCGGTTGATACACTTGGGCTAATTTCTCTTTAATGGTGGCTAACGCTTTGGCATGGGCCATACTCGGAACCGTTACCCGAACAATTTCACAACCCATTTCATGTAAACGACGAATAGCAGACACAGACCCTTCAATATCGAGGGTATCCTCATTAATCATGGACTGGACAACAACGGGAAAACCACCGCCAATGGTGATATCTCCCACTTTAACCGGACGGGTTTGACGACGATGAATAGTGGTATCAAATTCAGATACGACAGGGGTTTGAGGTGTTTGGAGAGTTTGCATGATGGGTAAATATAAAAGAATTTGGTAGCGAATTTATCTAAGTCCTATTTTAAACCTGTTGTATTAATATTTGTGGTTAAGGTTGTGATTATCCAGAATTTGCTGGATACTAAAGTGAGAGAGAATAATAAACAAGATAATGAAAGAAACAATTGTAACTTGGTTGAACCGCTTATTAGTGGCGGATGTGTTTTTAATCTTTCTAGGATTTTTTTGGTTTATGGCGGCCGTTATTGGTCGTTCTGTGGGAGTTCCCTTGGGTTTTGATTTATGGTATCAACTCTGGCAACCCTTATTTAATCCTGCCATTGGTATTCTCTTTTTAGGTGCCATTCTCAGTTGGGGCATTAATAAAATTTCTCAAAGACTTGATTCTAATTCTTAAAATAATGATCAATAGGCACAGATGGTAAAATCGTTTCCAACCCAACAAGCTTGATCAGACTTGGATCTTCTTGCTTCACCCCATCGAGAGTTAATTCCGGCCGTCGTCAACCCTCTCACTTCAGCAATTCCTGGCTGAACAATAGACACACTGATAGACTCTCTCTCTGCTATCAGTCCAGACTTAGCCCAAATGGAGAAACTGCCATTTCCCCCAAATTGCTCAAAAATACATTGATCTCGAAACAAAATCTCGTTATCAGCCCCTTTAATCACACACAAAGCTTCCCCGGCTGAAACTGATTGTTGTATTAGGGTTATCGGTACGATTGCAGTGAATAAGAAAGCCGGTAACACTTTCTGGATAATACTTTTGCTCATCTTTTTTCCCTTAAAACTTCAATATCAATCTTTAGAGTTCCCCTTTTTCGTTGCTACCTAACAGGTAGGTCATGATTATTCTAAAACAAAACTCTCTACCCTTGTTCATTATCCACGTTTATCCAGACAAGCGTCCATCATGAACTCAGAAAAAAACATTAATGTGATAGGATGTCTTGTTGTATCAGGGATAAATGGCAGTGATTGAACGTTATACCTTGCCAGAAATGGGCCAACTGTGGACAGATAGCTATAAGCTGAAAACTTGGTTACAAGTGGAAATCGCAGTTTGTGAAGCCCAAGCAGAATTAGGTTATATTCCTAAAGAAGCCGTAATAGAGATTAAGGAAAAAGCGAATTTTGATCCGCAACGGGTCCTAGAAATTGAAGCAGAAGTGCGTCATGATGTCATTGCCTTTCTAACCAATGTTAACGAATATGTAGGAGATGCTGGCCGTTACATCCATTTAGGGTTAACCAGTTCCGATGTGCTTGATACCGCTTTGGCGTTGCAATTGGTGGCTAGTTTAGACTTGATTTTAGAACGTCTCGAAGATTTGATCCAAGCCTTACGTTATCAAGCGCAACAGCATCGTAACACGGTCATGGTGGGGCGATCGCATGGTATCCACGCTGAACCTATTACCTTCGGCTTTAAGTTGGCCGGGTGGTTGGCTGAAGTGTTACGCAACCGAGAACGATTAGTTAACCTACGTAGTACCATTAGTGTGGGTAAAATATCCGGGGCCGTAGGCACTTACGCCAATGTTGACCCTAGGGTAGAAGCTTTGTCCTGTCAGTATTTGGGCTTAGAACCGGATACGGCTTCGACTCAGGTGATATCCCGCGATCGCCATGCCGATTTTGTGCAACAATTGGCTTTATTAGCCTCTTCTGTCGAACGGTTTGCTGTTGAAATTAGAAACTTACAACGCACCGATGTGTTAGAAGTAGAAGAATTCTTTTCTAAAGGGCAAAAAGGGTCTTCCGCTATGCCTCACAAACGGAACCCCATTCGTTCGGAACGGTTAACGGGGATTGCCCGTATTATTAGAAGTTATACCGTAGCGGCCTTAGAAAATGTGGCTTTATGGCATGAACGGGACATTTCCCATAGTTCGGTAGAACGGGTGATGTTACCGGATACCTGTATTTTGACCCATTTTATGTTGAAAGAAATTACTAATTTAGTCAAAAATTTATTAGTGTATCCCGACAACATGAAACGCAACATGAATGTGTATGGTGGGGTTATTTTTAGTCAAAGGGTTCTATTGACTTTAGTCGAAAAAGGTATGAGTCGAGAAGACGCTTATAAGGTGGTGCAGAAATGCGCCCATGAAGCTTGGAATAAAGAGGATGGTGATTTTCATCAGTTAGTGTGTCAAGATGCCCAGGTGACCCAATATCTTTCCCCTCAAGAGATCGAAAAATGTTTCGATCCTCAGCATCATTTACAAAATTTAGACACCATTTATCAACGGTTAGGAATCTAATGTTTTGACCAGTGGTAGGGGCTTAAAATATTAAGCCCTTTCGTTCAAAAAATGGAGTGGGCTATCCCTATGAAAAAAATGAGGAAAAATATGTTATCCTCAATTCAGAAAGTCTGGTGGGTATGATATTATCAGCGAATCCCCAAAAGTCTTAAAATATCTTAAACAATGGGGACAAAAAGAAATTTGATAACTAATTAATCTAGTTTTTCTGATTGAGAAAGGTCTATTTTTTCCTTGAAAATTGCTTCTACTTGTTCATAAGACATAGTAGAGGGAGGAGGTAAAACCACTGTATTTGTACCACGATGATTAACAATAAACTCTTCTATTGCTTCATCATCTGTAGGATGAGATAAGATGTATTTTTTGAGTTCTTTACGGGTCATTTGTTTAAAATCAGGTTTCGTCATCTTGGTTAAACTCCCAATGTCCATCAGGGAAAATTATAATTTCTAAACCTTCTTGCTGTCCTGCTATGATGAAAATATAATTTTGCCTACTATTGTAACGAAATAACCAAATAGGTTGATAAAGTGTAGAAAGAAGTTGACAGACAAAAATCACTGTATCTTTCTGGATTTCTGTAGGCATAATTATTTTGGGATTATTTTTTAGATGCAAAGTCCATCAAAAAAAGTTCATAACCTAATAATAAAAGGAAATTGACAAGGAGAATCATCAGAAGCTTCTTGCAACGTTTGAGCCACTTGGGCTACATTATCAGGATCAATATGTTGAAGATATTTTAATAATTCTCGACTTTCTTCTAACAATTGAGTGACATTAACGGTTTCATGATCCGGTTGATAATCACGGAGTCGTCTTACCCCTTCTCCTAATAAAATAACAGCACCGCGCCAATTATGATTAGTGAGATGATAACAACCGACGGCCACTTGTAAGATACCTTGATAAAAACGTTTATCCGACTCGGCTGCATCGATCCAAATCGCTTCTAGGGTATCATGACAAGCATAAAACTCCCGTCGATTAAATTGCTCAATTCCTTGCAAGAATACCTCTGATGTCATGATGTTCTTCAAGCTGACATACCTTCTCGAACTTCTTTAATGAACTTTATGTCAATTTCTTGTTCTTCCCCAGCAAACTCATTGTCTGGGGTAATAAATAACATACAATGACATTCTTTCCGTTCACGCATGGGAACACAGGGACAGTTCCAATAGGTATTTTTAACTTCTGCTTCTTTATCTTCGTAATGGCGACAAGGACATAATGGGGCCCCTAACTCTTCTTTATGTCTAGCGAGTCCTTCAATGACTACTGCAGTTACAGAGGGTTCGCTACAAAAATAGGTTTCGGTCCGTTTTGCGTACTGTTCAGCAAAATTCTTCATTGCTTCTAACAGTTTATCACTTTGATTATTATTGGTGTTTGTTGTACTCATAGATAGTCTAGGATGAATCGTTACATTACATTATGACAGTTGAATTAACATTGTGACATATTCTCTGTCATTTGCGAGGGTTGGGGACAAGAAAACCTAGGCTAGACTAGAGGGAAAAAATTTCTTAATTCATATTCTTAACTATTCCAGCAATCATTTTACCCCTGGAAAATCTACGGTGACAACATCGCCAGGATGATAGGACATTAAATAATATCCTCACTATCGGTTGAGATTTCATTACTATTATTTAGGGAAAATGAAATCAAATCATTTTGATCTTCCTCTGTCCAAGTATCACTATTATCTATGATCATGACGTTTTTTTTGCTGAGAGTCTTTAAAATTAAAGAAGCCAGCAAAAGTTGTTAATTGGGGGATAAGTTGTCAATAATATTGTTGTAAAACTCTTGTATTTTTTCATCTGTTATGAACATTGATTGTAATCATGATTAATCCTTTACTTATTATATCAAACATTGACTCAAATGATAAAAAAGACATGAGCTTATCTCATGTTCTCACCCATTAAATTGATTTAATTAACTAAAAAAATGATTTGGGCTTAATAATATTAAGCCCCTACGGATATTAATATTTTATTCTTCATTTGATGAATCAATGACACTGGTGGGTGTCACTTCAAAAATTACTTTATAAGGATTTTCTAATTCTCGTTGTAAACGGTTTTCGACAATTTCGACTTCTTTAGGTTCAATGGGATTAGATGCCCTAGCTTTAACCACTACAACAGGGGGGTTTTTATTCCAATTGACTCGAACTTGAAAGACATTAATATCAGGTCGATTAACTAAAGACCGAGTCACTAAAATCTTTTGAATAGAATCATGAATTTTTGCTTTACTAATTAATTGCCAGAAACTAATCCCTAATGGTACAGCTAAGAAAACAATTAAAATAATTGAAACTCCCCAAGATAAAGTTCTAGCAAACTCATTACTCCTGGCATATCCTCCCAGAAAATAGATAGTAATACAAGCTAAATTAATACCAATTAAATTAGTACAATAAAGTAGGCCAGCCCCCGAAGCAATTTGCCATTCTCCTTGGGATAAAGCTAAACCAAAAACACAAATAGGAGGCATTAAAGCAACGGCGATCGCTGTTCCTGGAATGGCATCTCCCACAGAAGGACGAATCTTGGCATAACCACTAATTCCCCCGGCAACAATCGCAATTAATAAATCAATTAATGTGGGTTGAGTTCTCGATAAAATTTCGCCCCCAAATTCTGGCAAAGAAATAATAAGTCCCACAATGCCTGAGCAAAAAATAGATAAAAAAGTAGCAATAATAACCGAGATAAAACTACGGCGTAATAACTCAATATCTCCTTCTAAAGTAGCAAAAGCAAATCCCCGTAACGGTAACATCAAAGGAGCAATAATCATCGCCCCAATAATCACAGCAGCACTATTAATAATTAATCCAAAGGTTGCTAATAAACAAGATCCTAAACTAAGCACTAAATAATTTTGTGTTAGTTGAGATTCTTCTAATAATGATTCTCTTAGTTTGAGAATAGGAATAGCCCCTAAACCCAATTTTTTGATCATTTGCCAACTTATTTGCATAGGAAATTTTTCCGCCAGGAAAATGGATTAATTTATTTTAACTAAAGTGTTTAGATCGAGGCATAAATCCTTGTGACAGAAATAACTTCTCCGACTGACTACTGACTGCTTAAACTTTGTGATCTGAGGCGAGATGACAAGGATAGTTGGGATCACCAGTTTCAATTTGTAACGTAGGGTGTTCAATGCCAAATAAATCATGTAATTGTTGAGAGGTTTCTGTTAAAAAGTCATCCCCTGGAAAGCCATTGGGCATCACTAAATGGACTGTTAAGGCTGTTTCACGGGTACTCATGGCCCAAATATGAAGATCATGAATATGATCAACCCCAGGTAGTTCTTTTAAATAGGTTTTAACCGCTTGGGGTTCGATGTCAACAGGAACCGCATCTAAAGCTAAATTAACGGAATCTTTCAGAAGTTGCCACGTTCCAATCACAATGACAACCACAATGACTAAACTAACCACCGGGTCAAACCATAGCCAACCGGTTAATAGAATAGCCACACCGGTCAAAACCACCCCCAAAGAAATTAACGCATCGGCAGACATATGTAAAAATGCCCCACGAATGTTTAAATCTTGATGCCGTCCGGACATAAATAATAAGGCAGTGATGGTATTAATAATCACCCCCACCAATGCAACTATGATAATAGTAATACCAGGAATAGGAGTGGGATTAAATAATCGAGAAATGGCCTCCCAGGTAATGCCTCCCATGACCAATAATAGGGTTAAAGCGTTCAATAAAGCAGCCAAAATAGAAGACCGACGTAACCCATAGGTATAGCGTTGCGTCGGGGGACGTTGGGCTAAAAAGTTACCCACCCAGGCCACTAATAGGCCAAACACATCACTGAGATTATGACCGGCATCGGCTAATAAGGAAAGGGACCCGGTCCAAAACCCAAACCCAAACTCAATGACAACAAAGACCACATTTAAAACGGTCCCGATGATAAAGGCGCGGGTATAGTTAGAGGTGGGGTGATGGTGATGAGGATGAGAATCAGGCATAATAATAGTTTGATGTAGTAATGATAAAGGATAGTCACCAGACCATTTAGTTATAGTTTAATATGACTCATTTATTATCTTGGCATTGGCGATCGCTTCCCTTAAAAAAGTTAACAGGTTCGGAGGTTTTTGAACGGTTATATGCTTCTGATGCCACCATTGCCACTCTTTTAGAAAGTCCCTTTCCCACTCCCTCTGACTATCCTTATTTATCTCGTTATTCGATTTGTGCCGGGGAACCCCTAATTATTAATAACCAACCCCAATTATGGACACCTAAATTAGGAAATATCTTACCATTTTTACAAACATTATTAACCCAAACTAACCGTAATTTACCAGGGCCTGATCATCTTCCTTTTTGCGGAGGCTGGTTAGGATGGTTAGGTTATGATTTGGCTTGGGAAATTGAATCGTTACCCCATTATAATCATGATCCGCTTCCTTTTCCCGTTGCTTATTGGTACGCACCGGAATCTTTTGCTATTTTAGATCATCTCGAACAAACCTTATGGTTAGGGAGTCATAGTTTTCAAGGATTAGATAAGTTACAATCCAAGTTAGAAACCAAACCCTATTCTCTTCCTTATCCTCTCAAAGCTTCTCCCTCTCACTTATCTTTTTGTACTGATCAAAAAGAATATGAAAATGCTGTGCGTCAGGCAAAAAAATATATTAAAGCAGGGGATATTTTTCAATCGAATTTATCCTTAAGATTTCAAACAAGCACACCATTAACCAGTTGGCGATTATATAAAAAATTACAACAGATTAACCCTTCTCCCTTTGCCAGTTATTGGCGATCGCCTTGGGGAGATATGATTAGTTGTTCCCCGGAAAGATTAGTGAGTTTAAATAATAAGATTGCTCAAACTCGTCCCATTGCTGGAACCCGTCCCCGTGGCAAGAATTTTCAACAAGAAACAGCTATGTTAATGGAACTGTCTTCTGATAACAAAGAAAGGGCAGAACATATTATGTTAGTGGATTTAGAGCGTAACGATTTAGGAAAAGTCTGTCAATGGGGAACCGTCGAAGTCGATGAATTATTAACCATCGAAAGATATAGTCATGTTATTCATTTAGTCAGTAACATTAAAGGAAAATTGCATCAAGATAAAACAGCCATTGACCTCATTAAAGCCTTATTCCCTGGGGGAACCATTACCGGATGTCCGAAAGTGAGATGTTTAGAAATTATTGAAGAATTAGAACCCATTAAACGTAATTTATTCTATGGTTCTTGTGGTTATTTGGACTATCGAGGTAATTTAGACTTAAACATCTTAATCCGTACCTTATTATATACGCCCTTATCCGCGAATTTATCCAGTGTTTGGGGACAAGTCGGTGCCGGAATTGTGGCTGACAGTGATCCCGAAAAAGAATGGTTTGAGTCCTTACAAAAAGCTAAAGCACAGTTAAAGGCCTTGAATTTATAAGCCTTAGCTATGCTATGATATAAGCGACTGAATCTGGTTGTTTGTCTGATTAATATTTTTGTTTTTTCCTAAATCTATTTTTTTAAGTTATGTCTTTAATTCGCATTCGGCCTTCCTGGGCTATTTCTGAAAATAAAATCACCCCCGAAACCGTTTATTTTAACCGTCGTCGCCTCTTGAAAGGGATGATCAGTGCCAGCATTGCCGGCAGTTTAATTCCCCTTTCAGGATGTCAAAAATCAGCTTCTCAAACCGCATTAGAAGCTACCCTACAACAACCTAAAATTCCAGGGGTTAAAACCTCTCCTGAATTTAGTCAAGTGGACCGGCCCATAACTAAAGCAATTTTAGCCGGACAATATAACAATTTTTATGAATTTGGAGGAACCAAAAAAATTTGGTTAAACGCCCAAAATTTACCCACAGAAAACTGGAAAGTTGAAGTAACAGGATTAGTTAATAATCCTAAAACCTACGATATTGATGATTTAAAAAAGAAATTCCCTTTAGAAGAAAGAGTCTATCGTTTTCGCTGTGTTGAAGCTTGGTCAATGGTATTACCTTGGGTAGGCTTTCCCATGAAAAAATTAATTGAAGCAGTAGACCCTAAAAGCGAAGCTAAATATGTCCGTTTTACCTCTTTTTATGATAAAGACATTACCACAGGGCCAGCTTTTCACCTGGGTTATTTACCTTGGCCTTATAAAGAAGGATTAAGAATTGAAGAAATGGCTAATGATTTAGCCTTTTTTGCGGTGGGAATTTATGGTCATGATTTACCCAAACAACATGGCGCACCGATACGCATGGTTATTCCTTGGAAATATGGATTTAAAGGGGCAAAATCCATTGTCAAAATTGAATTTTTAAACGAACAACCGGCCACTTATTGGAACACCATTGACCCCAACGAATACGATTTTGAAGCCAATGTTAACCCGGCTAAACCCCATCCCCGATGGTCCCAAGCAACGGAAAAATTTATTAGTACCGGACCCGGATTATCTTGGGACATCAAAGAGACACTCCCCTACAATGGTTACGGGGAATATGTCGCGAGTCTGTACGCTTAAATCTTGCACCTTCGCCAATACACCCCCACACCCCCCACACCCCCCTTTAAAAGGGGGGCAGGGGGGGTAGAGGGTATGGGATAGGCAACAGGCCATAGGATTTTATGGGCTATGGTTAATTCAGATGTTCTGAAAGAAAGTCTACTGTTTTATCCCAAGCATCCATGGCCGCTACTGGGTTATAGCGTTCTCCGGATGGGTTAGCAAAAGCGTGATCCGCATTCGGATAGATATAGACATCAACATCAACGTCAAGAGACTTGAGGGCCTTTTCAAACGCCTCAACCGTTTCAGGGGAGGGCCGATTATCTAACTCGCCAAAAATCCCTAAAATGGGCATTTCTAAGGGTTTTAACACCTCTGGATCGGTTTCTAAGTCTCCTCCATAATAAATCACCGCAGCATCGAGGGTTTCAGGGAATAACAAAGCAGTTTGTAAAGATAAACTACCCCCAAAGCACCAACCAATAGACGCTATTTTCGGGGCATTTTCTTCTTCTTCTAAATATTGGTAAGCTAAAGCAAGATTATCTTGAAGGCGATCGCTATTATTTCTCGCTTCAGTCACTAATTCTCTGGCTTTTTCAGGGGTTTCGGCCGATTCTCCCCCATACATATCCACTGCTAACGCTGTATAACCTTCTGCTGCCAGTTTACGAGTCATGGCTTTAATATTATCATTAAGTCCCCACCATTCATGGATCACAATAATACCCGGTAAAGGGCGATCGCTGTTCATCCCAGACGCAAGATAACCTTTAATTTCTTTTCCGTCTAACCTCCCGTAAGTTACCATGTCTGCGGTAACTGTATCATTTTCATCCGGTGCTTGCGTTAAAATATCTGTAGGAAGGGGTTGTTCATTCTGATGAACTTCCCACAGATAGTCTACATAGTTATCTTGAGGAGGTAAGGTGACATTAGTTGCAAAAAGATGAGATTGCCAACCGATTACCCCTAAGAAAGTACCTAAAACCAATGCAATAAATAAACGCATAAATAATATAGATAAAGAACATTTTTAAGGTATCATAACTCTTAAAAAATTGCTTTTCTCTAACCCTATTAATGATTAATTAACGTTGACTCAACAAGACACCCACATTCAACAAACCCGCGCTAGTCTGCAACAAGCTTTATCCTGGTATACTAGCGTCCGTCGTCATTGGAATTATCCCCCCAATCTAGAATTACAAGCAGCGGTCAAACCGGATTTACAAGCGTTAAAAGCTTCATTAGAAAAGATAGAAAATAATGTTATTAAAATTGCGACTTTTGGATTAGTGAGTCGTGGAAAATCTGCTGTAATTAATGCTTTAATGGGTCAAACTATTCTAGAAAGTGGACCCATTCACGGGGTAACAAAATGGCCCCAATCGGTTCGTTGGACTCCCCCCAATAGTCAAGTAACAATTGAATTTATTGATACCCCTGGATTAGATGAAATAGACGGAAAAGAACGGGAAATCATGGCCCGAAATATTGCCAATGAAGCTGACTTAATTTTATTTATTATTTCTGAGGATATCACTCGCACTGAATACGAGGCTTTATTACAGTTAAAACAATCATTTAAACCGATTATTTTAGTGTTTAATAAAATCGATCTCTATCCTGAAAAAGATGTTAATACGATTTATGAACAATTACAGAATATTGGACGAAATTCTAACATTGACGAGAAATTTTTGATTGCTGCAGAAGATATTGTCAGGGTGGCAGCTTCTCCTCAACCGATTCCTATTTTAGTTAAATATCCCGATGGAAAAACAGCAGAAGAATGGGAAACACCACCGCCACAAATTGATGAATTAAAAAACAAAATTTTAACTATTTTGAATCACGAAGGAAAATCTTTGTTATGTTTAAATGCTTTGCAAAAAGCGAAAAAGGCAGAAGAAAATATTGCTAAAAAAACCATCAAAAATCGTCAACAAGAAGCAGAAGCTATTATCTGGAAATATGTTAGATATAAATCCGTGGCAGTTGCAGTTAACCCGATTGGTTTCTTAGATATTATCGGAGGAAGTATTACAGATTTAACCTTAATTCGTTCCTTAGCAAGATTATATGGACTACCCATAACCAATCATGAAGCCGGGAAATTATGGCGTAAAATATTTGTTAGTTCCGGAGGATTATTATTAGGAGAAATTGCGACAGGATTAATATTAGGGTTAGGAAAAACAGCTTTAGCAGTATCAAGTTTTATCGAAAATCCTGCTATTTTAACGACTTATGGAAGTACCGCTATTATGCAAGGTGGGTTAGCAGCCTATGGGACTTATATTATTGGTAAAGCAGCCCAAGAATATTTAGAAAAAGGGTGTAGTTGGGGAGATTTAGGACCGAGTATGGTTATTAAAAATATTATTAATCAAATTGATCCAAATACCATTATTTACCGACTACAAATAGATGAGTAAAATTAATATATTATTTTAAATTTGGAATGTATCTTTTAAGCATTGATCAAGCTTTTGTAAGAAATTATTCTCTAATTTACTTAGTTTTCTTTTGATTAAATTACGTTGAATTGTTACTATTTTAGCAACTCTAACTTTAGAAGTAACTTTTAATCCTGTTTTGGAAAATTCAGGATCACTCTTATCAATTAGAAATTCTTCTGGACTAATTATATTAACATTTTGAGAGGAAATAAAACAAACAGTTATATCTATTCCTGATACATCAACCCATAAAACAACAGCAGGACGAAGTTTACTTATACTTAAATTACTAAAAGGAAAAGGAACTAAAACAATATCACCTTTTTTAAGAGACATTAAATAGCTTCTCCATCGTCAATAGTATAGATATCTGGTTCATCATCAAGAAAATTAAAAGAATTACTTTTTTCTGCTAAGTTCATAACATCTTGAGTGTTTATTCCATTATCATCAAAAAATAGTTTTTGCTCAAACATTTTCCGTTCTTCTTCAGAAAGAGATTGAATAATAGTTATTAGAGAGTCAACTAATTTTTGATTCATATTTAATTACCTTATTTATTCGCGTATCTAAATGATAAAATGATAACCTTTTTATCTATCTTTACTCAATAAATATTCTACAGCACGTTGTAGTTGTTCAGTCCGTTCTCTATCTTTTTGTCTTTCTTCAACTTATATCTTGCACCTTCGATCCTGATTTGATCCTTCGTAGTGATATATATTGTCAAAACACAATCAGTAATCAGAAATACATTGACAAATATCTATAAATGACCAAGTGTGATTAATTGTCAAGCCTCATTCTGTTTCTTATTATCCAAAACTTGAGCAATCTTACCCAGTGGATCAGACCAGGAGATGTAAATATTTATAAATTTTTTAGAATAAGTGATCCCATGTCTGATATGAAGGAAAACTAAATGATTAAAGAGGAATCAGAGCAGAAACACTCATTAGTTAAATTAATGAGACTGTCCATAAATTGTAATCAAAAAATCTACTAGAAAAGGGTAAAAACAATGTTAAAAGAGTCTAACTATCGTGATATGATAAGGACTCGAAACGAACATAAGTGAATAAACGGTTTGCTACAAGCGACTTTGAGCAACCGAATAACTTTCTAAAATTTTCTCTATTACCGGTAGGTCAGGGGAAACCGACTTACGAAATGATAAATGAGAAATTAACGACGCCCATTCATGGAGGAATAACAAAATGGCACAGGCCACAAAAGCAGGGTTTAATGCCGGTGTTCAAGACTACCGCTTAACCTATTACACCCCCGACTACACTCCCAAAGATACTGATCTATTGGCGTGCTTCCGTATGACCCCCCAACCGGGTGTTCCTCCTGAAGAAGCCGGTGCAGCCGTTGCAGCAGAATCTTCTACCGGAACCTGGACAACCGTTTGGACCGATAACTTAACCGACTTAGATCGTTACAAAGGTCGTTGTTATGACATCGAACCCGTTCCTAACGAAGACAACCAGTATTTTGCGTTTATTGCCTATCCTTTAGACTTATTTGAAGAAGGATCAGTCACCAACGTTCTCACCTCTTTAGTGGGTAACGTATTCGGGTTCAAAGCATTACGGGCATTACGTTTAGAAGATATCCGTTTCCCCGTTGCTTTAATCAAAACCTTCCAAGGGCCTCCTCACGGGATCACCGTGGAACGGGATAAATTAAACAAATATGGTCGTCCCTTATTAGGTTGTACCATTAAGCCCAAACTTGGTCTATCCGCTAAGAACTACGGACGTGCCGTTTACGAATGTTTACGGGGTGGTTTAGACTTCACCAAAGACGACGAAAACATCAACTCTCAGCCCTTCATGCGTTGGCGCGATCGCTTCTTATTCGTACAAGAAGCTATTGAAAAAGCCCAAGCTGAAACCAACGAAGTTAAAGGTCACTACCTTAACGTCACCGCCGGTACTTGCGAAGAAATGATGAAACGGGCTGAGTTCGCCAAAGAAATTGGCACTCCTATCGTTATGCATGACTTCTTAACCGGTGGTTTCACCGCTAACACCACCTTGTCTAAGTTCTGTCGTGACAATGGTTTATTACTGCACATTCACCGTGCGATGCACGCTGTAATTGACCGTCAGAAGAATCATGGTATTCACTTCCGCGTCTTAGCCAAGTGTTTACGTTTATCTGGTGGTGATCACCTCCACTCTGGAACCGTTGTGGGTAAATTAGAAGGGGAAAGAGGCATCACCATGGGGTTTGTTGACCTGATGCGCGAAGACTACGTTGAAGAAGATCGCTCTCGTGGTATTTTCTTCACCCAAGACTACGCTTCTATGCCTGGAACCATGCCCGTTGCTTCCGGTGGTATCCACGTATGGCATATGCCCGCCTTAGTCGAAATCTTTGGCGACGACTCTTGCTTACAGTTCGGTGGTGGTACCTTAGGACACCCCTGGGGTAACGCGCCTGGTGCAACCGCTAACCGTGTGGCTCTTGAAGCTTGTATTCAAGCCCGTAACGAAGGTCGTAACTTAGCTCGTGAAGGTAATGACGTTATCCGCGAAGCTTGTAAGTGGAGTCCTGAGTTAGCTGCTGCTTGCGAACTCTGGAAAGAAATTACATTCGAGTTTGAGGCAATGGATACACTCTAATTTTGGGATAATTGTTAGTTTTTAGGAATATAAAACACTAAAAACTAACAACTGTGTCCGAGGAGGGACAGGTAGGCGTTTATGTATCCCAAAAAAATAGCTAACGACACGGCAGAGGTCATCCAAAATTACCTGACTTATCAAGCGGTTCGTATCATTCTTGACCAACTATCGGAAACCAACCCCAAACAAGCCATCTGGCTAAGGCAATATACCGCTTCTCATAATATCCAAAAAGGAGAAAGCTTTATTGAGGGGTTAATGGAAGAAGATAAAGAGCTAGTCATGCGTATTCTCAAAGTTAGGGAATATCTAGCTTCAGAGGTGATGGAATTTATGCCCCAGATGGTGCGACACGGCATTAGTCAGTCCAATATGGAACACCGTCGTCAGCTATTGGAAAGGCTTACCCGTTCTTCCTCCGTATCCTCAACTCCTTCTGAGTCAGAAAATGATGACTCAAACCCTAATTGTGATTAATTTGAGATAGGAATCTACCAACAATGAAAACATTACCTAAAGAGCGTCGTTACGAAACCCTTTCTTATTTACCCCCTTTAACCGATCAACAAATTGTTCGTCAAGTTCAATATGTATTGGATCAAGGCATGATTCCTGGGGTTGAATTTGAAGAAAATCCTCAGCCTGAGACTCACTTCTGGACCATGTGGAAGTTACCTTTATTCGGTGCTAGTTCGGCTCAAGAAGTATTAGCCGAAGTACGGGAATGTCGTTCTGAGTATCCTAATGCTTATATTCGTGTGATTGGTTTTGACAACATCAAACAGTGTCAAACCATGAGCTTTATCGTTCATAAGCCCAATAACCGTGCATTCTAAGCTGTTTTAGAGAAATTTGTTCGGTAACTATTAGCCTACCTACAGTGATTGTGGGTAGGCTAATATTATAGCAAAATCAATTGTGAAATGATTTATTGCTTCACTCCCAGGTAAACCAATGCGTCGCTGGGCTTTATCCGTTAAAGTTCCTTGACAATAAGCGGTGAATAAAGTAAAGAAAATTTCTCCATAGGAAATCGATGTCCATCCAAGAGAAAAACAACATATTGAGGATGATAAACAATGGGTAAATTCATCGTTAACTAGATTTAAAAAGAATAAAAGAAGAAGCATCACCAAGGTGGAAGTAAAATAAATTGTAGTATCTGCTTCGACACCTAAGAATATACGAATAATCTCTATATTTTTACGAGATATGGCTATATCAAGACGGTTCACTCGACATTCATAGTATTTATGTATTAAGCTATATAAATGTAGTTTATAATAGCTCACGTAACAATTATTGTAGATTAACTATGAATAACATTACACATAAAGGTGAAATTGTATTAGGTAACTCCAAAATCTCATGTTATGTCTTAGAAGATGGGAGACGAGTATTATCTGGCAGAGGAATGCAAGGTGCTTTAAAAATGGTTGATGATGAAGACGCAAGTAAAACTGCAGGAACAAGATTAAATAGATATTTAGAACAACAGTCTTTAAAACCTTATTTGTATAAGAATAAAAATCCTGATATTTTTAAGCCGATTGAATGTTATCAAGGCAAAATGAAAATTAATGGTTATGAAGCTTCTGTTTTAGTGGAGATTTGTGATGCGTTTTTAGAAGCAAGGCAAAATTTAGTATGGGATGAGTTTATGAAACATTTTCGTAAATTGATAAGCACTAGAAGGAAACTTCAGGAGGAAGAAAGATTTAAGCAGCTAGAAATGGAGTTTGAAGATCCTACATAATTGATAAATCCATTGGTTAATCTCGCTTTTAACAAAGGTGACCACTAATTAAATTAATAGTTGGTCACTGTTCACTGTTCACTGTTCACTGTATTAGCCAAGTCCTAACTCTCGTTTGAGGAGGTTAATCGACTTTTCTCCGATGTAATATTCCGAGCAAAAAATATCTGGGGGACGAATTAAATCATCTCTAACGGTGAGAATGGCTTCTTTAACCAACTCATAACTAGCCGGATCACTCATAATGGTTTGTGCCGATCGCGCTAAGGTTAACAGTTGACGGCGATCGCTTGCTGGTGCAGTGATTAATAATAAATCATCTCCCCGTAAACTATGGATGAGGATTTCTGCCACGCGAATAATCCCTGGACTTAAACTAACAATCCCTAAACGAGTATCTTTCGGTAATTCTTTAATCATGGCTAATTCTTTGCCATAATCGTAGATATCGATGGGGAAGACACGGGTTGCATGGGGAGAGGCAATTAATTCGGCTTCGGGGATAAAGTAACGGCTAGTGACGACAGTGGCAGATTCTTTTTGAGCTAAAACTTGGTCTAATTCTTCAATTGATACTAATTCGACGGGAATAGCGAGGGCTTTTTCTAATTCTTGTAAAATCAGTTCGCCGGCCCCCATATCTCTACTGGGAACGGTAACGATCACTTGTGCGCTACAGCGTAACCGCCAATCAATGACGGCTAAAAATAATTCTTTCGCTTGGGTAAGGGTTAAGCCTTGTCTGAGGAGTTCATCTAGGCTTTTATAAACCAGTTGACTTTCTTGAGGATATTGGGTGAAT
The DNA here is from genome assembly GCF_003013815.1 of Cyanothece sp. BG0011. Classification (GTDB taxonomy): domain Bacteria; phylum Cyanobacteriota; class Cyanobacteriia; order Cyanobacteriales; family Microcystaceae; genus Crocosphaera. The sequence continues at coordinate 19,971 of NZ_PRLH01000184.1, forward strand.
AAGGGGGACTCAGGAAAAGAGATGTCTTCGTTGTTTTGTGCTTTAACATAGATTCCTGAACCAGCGATAGATTCGACGAGGCCCGCTTCTTCGAGTTGTTGATAAACTTTACTGATGGTATTGCGATGGAGTCCTGTCATGGTGGCGAGTTGACGGGTACTCGGTAAACGATGGCCGGGGGGATATTGACGAGAGGCGATCGCAAATCGAATCTGATCAAACAGTTGTTTGGACGCGGGAATATCACTATCGGATTGTATTTTGAACTGGAGCATAGCGGCCACGCCGAACAAACAATATCAGATTAATGGACATAATTTTACCCCGAATCGTTCCTGAAAATTTAAGTTATAGCAGTTCTCATACTCGTAAGGTACACAAGTGATCGCTTTAAGGCAACAGGCAAGAGGCAATAGTCAAGAGTTAAAAATGTACCTCATTTCTAATGAGAAAAGCTGTATTAATTTTTATTGTTAATTATGATAGGCGCACCGAAAAGTGGATCTTTTCGAGATCGCTTATTAATTAGATTCTACAATGTTTCTAACTTGTTCAATCTCTAACTCTAATGCTTGAGCAATTTGTTCTACCGTTAAACCTAATGCGACTAAGCGAGGAATAGAGGATATTTTCGCAGCTAACTCTCCTTCCTGTCTTCCTTGTTCTATCCCTTCCTCTAATGCTTCTTGATACACTTTTGTTTCTCTAAGATCACTTAAACTAAACATTTTTTCTATCTCCTGACGACTAATCAACGGAAGTTTATAGACGAGAATTGTCTCTATTAATTGTAATATATTTTCTTGTTTTTGTTATCATTAAATTCCTGTTTAACTTGTTCAATTAATTCTTTTCCATGTTCAATGGCATTTTTTTGAGGACTGATAATTAATTTTAGGGTTTTTAGTCCGACTGATTCTATGTTATCTAATTCATTGAGATAAAATCGTTTAACTCTCTCTGAGTTTAATATTTCTTGATAACGAGAGGTGTTCCTTATTTCTACGTTACGGTTCGGATAAATGACAACGCCTTGCCAATTATTACTTAATTTTGTTTGATGGAGATACAAGAAGATTTCACTAAAAAATCGAGAATAAAATTGCTCATCTTTTTGAAATTGGACTTCAACAAAATAGATGAGTTTATCTTCAGTATCAGGAAGAAATACCCCATCAATACGGAATGCCAATTGTTTAATTTCGACGGAAGAAAATTCATAATTATTGACAGTAGTTTCAGGAAGGTTGAGTAAGTCAAAAAAGCAACGGGGAAAGGTTTGAAATAGTTGATAAAAAATGCTGTCAGTTTTCACAAAATATTGAGTCAATTAATGATTTTTGTAGAGATGTTTCATGAAACGTCTCTACATGGTTGTGATGGTGATATATTACAGGTTACAAGTCTTTGCGCGAGAGAATAGATTTTCCCATATTCCTCCTCCTCCCCACTCTACTATTTGACTTCTCATCCTAGGGAGGTGTCCCACTGGTGTACTATCTTGTATTTTAAAAGTAAGGTCTGAGTAACTCACATATTTTCCTTCTTTTATCCAACCGACACGATCGCAGATAGGATATCAACTTTCTTCAAAAATTCTTAACCTATTCTGCCTCCTGCCTCCTGCCTCCTATCTCCTGCCTCCTATCTCCTGCCTCCTATCTCCTGCCTCCTACCTCCTGCCATTCGATATAAATGTTGAAATTTTTTATGTTATAAGGGAGACAACATAACTAAAATAGAAGATATAGATTAGATATTAAGTAAGTGAGACGGTTTGCCCTGTGGTTTCTTCAATAGCAAAAATAACTCCACCCTTAGCAGAAACTCCCCAACGCCAGACAGGGGCCTATGCCTTGATCGATAGTTTAATTCGTCACGGCGTTAAGCACATTTTTGGCTATCCAGGAGGAGCCATTCTTCCTATTTATGATGAATTATACCGAGCCGAAGCAAGGGGAGACATCCAACATTTCTTAGTGCGCCACGAACAAGGTGCGTCCCACGCAGCGGATGGTTACGCCCGCGCCACGGGTAAAGTGGGAGTCTGTTTCGGAACCTCTGGCCCGGGAGCGACTAACTTAGTCACAGGGATCGCTACAGCGCACCTCGATTCTATTCCGATGGTGGTGGTAACGGGACAAGTGGGACGGGCGGCCATTGGTAGCGATGCGTTCCAAGAAACGGATATTTTTGGCATTACTCTGCCCATTGTTAAACATTCCTATGTGGTACGTCATGCTGAAGATATGGCCAATATTGTGGCTGAAGCGTTTCATATCGCCAGTACCGGACGGCCTGGCCCTGTGTTGATCGATGTTCCCAAGGATGTGGGTTTAGAAGAATGTGATTATATTCCTGTTGAACCGGGCCAAGTTAAAGTACCTGGGTATCGTCCCACGGTAAAAGGCAACCCTCGTCAAATTAATGCAGCTTTATCTTTAATTGAAGGGTCAGAACGTCCTTTATTATATGTTGGAGGAGGAGCGATCGCAGCCAATGCTCACGCTCAAGTTCAAGAATTTGCTGAACGCTTTCAAATTCCTGTCACCACGACGTTAATGGGAATAGGTTCCTTTGATGAACATCACCCGTTATCCGTGGGAATGTTAGGAATGCACGGCACCGCTTACGCTAACTTTGCGGTGAGTGAGTGTGATTTATTGATCGCGGTGGGATCACGGTTTGACGATCGCGTAACGGGTAAATTAGATGAATTTGCTTCCCGGGCCCGAGTCATTCATATTGATATTGATCCGGCAGAAGTGGGTAAAAATAGACTCCCTGAAGTTCCTATCGTCGGAGATGTACGTCAGGTATTAGAACAATTATTACAGCGATCGCGGGAAATTGATGTTCCTTTGGATGCTGAGAAACATCAACCTTGGTTAAACCGGATCAACCGTTGGCGCGAACAATATCCCCTCACTGCACCCCATTATGACCATAGCATCTCTCCTCAAGAGGTGATTGTAGAAGTGGGTCGTCAAGCTCCTCACGCTTACTATACGACGGATGTGGGACAGCATCAAATGTGGGCGGCTCAATTCTTAAATAACGGGCCCCGTCGTTGGATTTCTAGCGCAGGGTTAGGAACCATGGGTTATGGAATGCCAGCAGCTATGGGGGTTAAGGTGGCTCTGCCAGAAGAAGAGGTTATCTGTATTAGTGGTGATGCGAGTTTTCAGATGAATCTCCAGGAGTTGGCAACCCTGGCACAGTATAACATTGCTGCGAAAACGGTCATTATTAATAATGGTTGGCAGGGGATGGTACGCCAATGGCAACAAACCTTTTACGGCGAGCGTTATTCTTCGTCTAATATGCAGACAGGAATGCCTGATTTTGAATTGTTGGCTAAAGCGTTCGGGGTTAAAGGAATCACCGTTAGAGAGCATTCTCAGTTAGCTGGTGCGGTGGCTGAAATGTTAGCCCATGATGGCCCTGTGTTGATGGATGTTCATGTGAAACGGGATGAAAATTGTTATCCCATGGTTGCACCCGGAAAGAGTAATGCTCAAATGATCGGACTGCCTGAGTTAAAGTCTAACCAGTTGATGACGGAGTTAACCCGTTGTAGTTACTGTGGTACGGATAACCCTGTTACTAACAAGTTTTGTCCTGAATGTGGCACAAAAATATAACAGGCATTCTAGCAATAGGCAATAGGCAATAGGCAAAACAAGACGTTTTCTATCCTGTTGCCTTTTACTTTGAAAGATTCATTTAATGGTTAAACTATAGTCTTCATTATCGTCCAAAAAAGCCCAATCAATGTCTTTTTGAGATTTGAGGGCTTTTCTTATTTCTGTTAGATTTGGTTCAATTTTCACCCGTTTAAATTCATCGGGAAGGTCTTCTGGTTCTACTTTTAAACAAATACTCGGTTGTTTCTTTCTCATGGATAATTTACAAGTGACACCCTCAATTTTTGTTTTATTAACCCGTTGCATTTCCCTAATTAGATAGTTTCGTAATTTATCCCCTTGTTTTTCACTCATACTGGCTAAAACTCTGATCCGTTTTGCTTCTGCTTTTCTTGCTTCGGTTATTGCTTCTAAATACTTAATGTAATGGGCGACTTTTTCAGCTTTTTCTTCAAAGTTTGTATCAGCAGTTAACCACTCAGAAAAGAGTTCATTGATTTTAACTTCTTTTTCTTCTTCGCTTAATTCTTCAGACTCTTGAAGTCGACTTATTAAGTTTTCTAGTTCAATCATTTCCTCAGAAATATTCCAAAGGGTATGATTAGATTGACTCATTTATTTTTCTCCTTTTGATGGAATAATTCCAATTATAATCTTATTAAATATTAGTGTAAATGATTTTCTGTATATTTTTCTAACCATTTTGCTAAATATGCTTGCTCAATTTCTCCTGATGCTAATTGTTCCATAATTTTGAATTACTATAACAAATTTTTCACTTATCCAACGAATATTAGTCATTAAGCAAGTTCTCTTAAAGCATTATCATATTGAGAACTACCTTGACGATAAAGAGTCATTGCTTCATCAAATTCTGGATCATCGGATGTTATTTGTAGTCCATCAGCAGTTTCTTTAATATATAAGTTATCTCCTTCACTGAGATTAAGTTTTTTGAGAATTTCTTGATGTAATGTTATTCCTAATGAATCACCAAATTTACGAATTGTTAAAGGTTGCATGGACTATTCTCCTAATAAGTGTTATCAATATGATAACCTAATGGGATTAAATTGTTAATTCTTGATCGAAAAAATATACAAAAACCAGAATTCTTAAACATCTTGAGATAAAATATTAAATAAGATGTCTTATACTGTTTCGTTACTCTTTATTCCCTCTAAACTTTATGAACAATATCAAAATGATTGTAGAAAAACACGATGATGGTTACATCGCTTATCCTTTAGGGGTTCAAGGAATTGTTATTGGAGAAGGAGAAACTTATGAGGAAGCATTAAAAGATGCTGAATCTGCAGTTCGTTTTCATATTGAAACCTTTGGCGAAGAAGTCGTAGAAAATGTTTAGATTCTTATAATCGATAATATTGTTAATTCATCAAATTGTTTATACAAAAAGTTATCTTATGACGCTTCTAGAAACCATCAAACAAGACTATCAAACTTTTCCCAATAATCAAACTTATTCAGTTTATGCAGATGATGTTTATTTTAAAGACCCAGTTAATGAGTTTACAGGAGTTAAACGCTATCAAGAAATGATCGGATTTATGTCAACTTGGTTTAAAAATGTTGATTTAGAATTACACAATATCTATCAAAGCGATAACGTCATTCATACAGAATGGACGCTACACTGGACCACCCCGTTACCCTGGAAACCCCCCATTTCCATCCCAGGCCGCAGCGAACTGACTTTTAATGACCAAAACCTGATTATTTCCCATATTGACTATTGGAACTGTTCTCGTTGGGATGTAGTAAAACAACATTTTGTCCTAAATCCTTCATAATAAAGATAAGTAATGTAAATTTTTCTGAAAAAATCATGCGTGTAATCCTCATGACTGGTAAAGGGGGAGTTGGTAAAACTTCCGTCGCTGCGGCCACTGGCCTCAGATGTGCAGAGTTAGGGTACAAAACCCTCGTTTTAAGTACGGACCCGGCCCATTCCTTAGCGGATAGTTTTGATTTAGAGTTGGGTCATGAACCTCGTTTGGTGTGTCCCAACCTTTGGGGGGCCGAACTCGACGCATTAATGGAACTCGAAGGGAACTGGGGGGCAGTTAAACGGTATATTACCCAGGTATTGCAAGCACGAGGACTTGACGGCGTACAAGCGGAAGAATTAGCAATTTTACCAGGAATGGACGAGATTTTTGGCTTAGTTCGCATGAAACGCCACCACGATGAGGGAGAATATGACGTTTTAATTATTGACTCGGCCCCCACAGGAACCGCTTTGCGTCTGCTGAGTATTCCTGAAGTGGGTGGCTGGTATATGAGAAGATTTTATAAACCGTTACAAGGGATGTCAGTGGCCTTGCGTCCTCTGGTAGAACCGTTGTTTCGACCCATTGCAGGATTTTCTTTACCTGATAAGGAGGTAATGGACGCACCCTATGAATTTTACGAGCAAATCGAAGAATTAGAGAAGGTTTTGACGGATAATAAGCAAACTTCGGTTCGTTTGGTGACAAATCCCGAAAAAATGGTGATTAAAGAGTCGTTGCGGGCCCATGCTTATCTCAGTTTGTATAATGTTTCTACCGATTTAGTGATTGCTAACCGTATTATTCCTGATACTGTTAATGATCCCTTCTTTGAAAAATGGAAGAATAATCAACAAGTTTATAAACAAGAAATTCACGAAAATTTCCATCCGTTACCGGTCAAAGAAGTGCCTTTATTTTCTGAAGAAATGTGTGGGATGGATGCTTTAGAACGGTTAAAAGAAACCCTCTATAAAGATGAAGATCCGGCACAAGTTTATCATCAAGAAGATACCATTCGCGTGGTACAAAATGGACAAGATTACAGTTTAGAATTGTATTTACCGGGGATTCCTAAAGAAAAGGTACAACTGAATAAAACAGGGGATGAATTGAATATTAGAATTGGTAATCATCGCCGTAATTTAGTGTTACCTCAAGCGTTGGCCGCCTTGCAACCTTCGGGGGCAAAAATGGAGGAAGATTTCTTAAAAATTCGCTTTAGTAGTGGAGTAGCGGTTAAAAGTTAATAATAGTGAGGGCTTAATATTATTAAGCCCCTACAATAAAATCGAAATTCGTTCCCCGGATCAAGGTACTTTAAGTTTACAAAGCAAAATTCTTCATTGTTTAAGTCATAATACTCAACTCGCTTGGTTAATTGATTTACAACGGCAACAAGTATGGGTTTGGCAAGGGACAGAGTTACCTTTTATCTACACAGGAGAAGACAATCTACCCACTTTAGGTGAAATGGCAAAAATAACTGTTAATAATCTTATGGCTATGACCCAAAAACGGTAATATTTTTATAAAAGATCCCCCTGTAAAATTTGAGAGACAGTATAGTTAAATTCAGTGAAAATAGAAGATTTCACAATATCCGATGAAGCAAATATCATCTCATCATAAAACCCTTCAGATAAAGACAGAATAGTAACTTGTTCTTGAAAGGGATCAACAATCCAATATTCAGGAATATCGAGTACACTATATTCAGAACGTTTAGCACGATAATCAATATTTTTGGTTGATTCACTAACAACTTCTACCACTAAAATGGGGGAAGGTTCATTAAGTAAAATAACGGCTTCACGATTTTGTAATTGTTGCCATTGGGATGTTAATAATACCACCACGTCAGGAATACGAACCGTATCCCATCGATTTCCACGGGGTGATTGAATAGCGATAACCATTTGTTTCGATACCCAAGGTTGACTTAAACGTTTAATTTCTTGGCGAAAACAATAATTGAGAAAATCGGCAATTTCGCCATGTTGTCCCATCCCCAAAGTCATTGGAACTAATTCCCCATTAACCAGTTCATAAGTGATGTCAGTTTGGTCATCATAATTAAGATATTCTTGAAGGGTTAAATGAGTTTTAGTAACGGTCATAACTATTCTCAAAAATACATAAATTAAGAAAAAAGAACTTGTTTTAAAGCTTCACTCATCACGTCTGCTGAAACGGGTTGTTGTAACCAAATTTCTAAAGCGGCAGCCCCTTGATACACTAACATATCTAAACCATCAATAATCGTTAAACCCTGCTGTTGTGCATCTTTTAGAAACTGGGTGGGACTCGGATTATAAATTAAATCATAAGCGATCGCATTATTAGAGAATTTTTCCCATAAATCACTGTCAACGGGAGAATTCTCAGTATGAGGAAACATCCCGATAGGTGTGGTATTCACTATCAACTCGCTTTCCGATACCAACCCCGATAATTCATCCCAAGAATGAACGGTTATAGAGGCTTGAAGCTCACTGATGTCCCAACTTTGCTTAAATTTACCTAACTTATCCTTATCTCGTCCCACAACGCAAATATGACGGCAGCCTAATTCCGCTAACCCCACCACCACGGCCCGCGCTGCGCCTCCATTTCCGAGGATAATGGGTTTAATGGTGTTCCAGTCGCGATTTAAGGCTTTTAGGGGGGTGACAAAGCCAATAACGTCGGTGTTTGTCCCTTTCCACCCTGTTTCTGTGCGCCAAACGGTGTTCACGGCTCCCACTAATTTCGCAGTTGTGGTAACGTCTGATAGTAGAGGTATGATAGCTTGTTTATGGGGGATGGTTGCGTTGAAACCCATCACGCCGATGGTTGCAAAGCCATTTAACGCGGTTTGTAAGTTTTCGGGTTTAACTGGGAAAGGGATATAGATATAATCAACCCCCAACCGCTCAATTTCTGCATTTTGCATGACAGGGGATAAGGAATGTTCGACAGGATAACCAATGATTCCTAATAGTTTTGTTTTTCCAGTAATAATTGACATTAGCCGTTACCAGTGATCAGTTACCAGTGATCAGTTATCGGTGACTGTTCACTGTTTACTATTTTTACTTAAAAATGCTTTAGAATCAATCTTAAGTTAAACAATGTCTATAAACATGAAATATCTGAATCAAATTATACCAGGAGACTGTATTAAAATCTTAAAAGAATTACCTGATAAAAGCATTGATTTAATTATTCTTGATCCTCCCTATTGGAAAGTGATTCAACAAAAATGGGATTATCAATGGCGTACAGAAGATGATTATAAAGAATGGTGTTTACAATGGCTGCCTGAAATTTCTAGAGTGATTAAATTATCAGGTAGTTTATATTTATTTGGTTACTTAAGAAACTTATTTTATTTATACGAACCGATTATTAATTTAGGGTTTAATTTTCGACAACAAATTATCATAGATAAAGGAATGAAAGCCATTAGCGGAAGGGCAACTAAAAACTATAAAATGTTTCCTAATGTTACCGAAAGTTTATTATTTTTTATTTATAATAGTCGTCCGTTTATTAAACAGTTTCTTAAACAACGTCAAAAAGAGTTAGGGTTAACTGCATTAGAAATTAACAAAAGATTAGGGGTCAAATCTAATGGTGGGGGAATGTGGTCACTGTACACCGGTAATAATATATTAGCCCAAGTTCCTACTAGAGAAATGTGGAAAAAATTACAAGAAGTTCTAGAGTTTAACTATCCTTATGAAGATATTTCGGCAACATTTAATATAGAAATGGGGGTAACAGATGTTTGGAATGACATCAATTTTTATGAAGAAAAACGGTTTCATCCAACCCAAAAACCCGTTAAATTAATAGAAAGAATTATTAGAGCAAGTAGCAAAGAAAATATGATAGTTTTAGATCCTTTTATGGGTTCCGGTTCTACTGCGATCGCCTGTTTAAATCTTAATCGTCATTATATTGGGATTGAAAAAGAAAAAAAGTATTTTGATAAAATAAATTCAAGAATAGAACATTTTTATAATTAATTTAAGACTTTTTGTTATAATTAATTAGAGTCATCAAAACAAAGGAAAAAACAAAATGACAAAAATAATCTTTGCTGATATTCTAGAAGCGGCTGAACAACTGACTCCAGAAGATCAAGAATATCTCATTAGTATTTTACAAAATCGCCTTCGAGATCGCCATAGAGGTGACAGAATTAGAGATGTTCAAGAAGCAAAACAAGAGTTTACAGAAGGAAAATGTCAACCCGTTACTTCAGAGGAAATTATTGAGGAACTTTTAGGGTGACTTATGTATTATTACGTTCAAGTGCTTTTATTAGAGAAGGTAAAAAACGAATCAAAAAACAACCCTCTATCGTTCAAAGTTTGCAAGATACCCTAAACTTATTAAGTCAAGATCCCTTTCATCCTCGATTAAGAACTCATAAATTAAAAGGAGAGCTTAAAAATTCGTGGTCTTGCAGTGCTGGATATGATTTAAGAATTATTTTTTCTTTTGTTGAATATGATAATAAACAAGCTATCCTTTTAGAGTCAATCGGAACTCATGATGAAGTCTATTAGTCAGTTATTTAATTCATACAAATAACTGTTAAAATCCTAATTCTGCTCTAGCAGTTTCTGCTGCAGCAAACACCTCTTCATCAGGTAATTCTGACCAATCTGTTTCCCCGATTTCGGCATAGAATTGTTGATCATAGGCACGAGTTCTAATAACAACTGGCATCGGAACCGCATGACCTAAGATTAAAGCTTGTTGTTTAGAATCTAACTTTGCTAACACCGACCTCAAATTTTGTCCGCCAGAAACTCCTGTAAAAATAGCATCAATATCCTTTTCATCGTTTAGTAAACAGGTGATTCTTGTCCCTACCTGTGACATGACTTCGTTATCAATTCCCGATGGTCTTTGATCTACAATTAACAGGGTTACAAAATATTTTCTCATCTCCCTAGCAATAGTTCCAAAGATAGTTTGATGAACAATTTTAGAATCTAAAAATCGGTGTGCTTCTTCAATAGTAATTACTAATTGTCTCGGGCGATCGCTTGGACTTTTTGTCTGTAAAAATCGCTCAGCTTTCTTGACATAACTGCCATGAATACGTCGGGTAATCATATTCGTTGCTAACATATAAGACAGCATATTTGATTGTGATCCAAACTCAATCACCACGTGCTTTCCTGCATCCAAAGATTCTAACACTTGATTAATATAATTATGAGGGCAAGCAGTGCGTAAATATTTTAAATTATCTAACCGCATTAACTTTCTTTGTAGGGACATAATTGACCCGGCATGACCCTGTTTTTCTTGACAAAATAGTTTAATATCTTCATTGGTCATGTTTAATAATTGCATAATCCATGACTTACCATATTCCGCTTCTAAAATGTTGGCATTGTCTAAACTTGCCTCAGAAATTCCTAATTCATGACCCACTAAACGAATGTCTTCGATATCAATTTGATCGTAACTTAAATACAATTCTTGAGCATCACTAACCCCTCTTCTTTTGGTAGACTCAGGATCTAAAGTATAAATTTCTACCTGTCCAGGAAACAATTGACGTAACCCTTTAACCGTAGAAACTTCTTTCCCTTCCTTCATCGCTTCCCACCCATATTCTGAGTGCATATCAAACATTAAATTAACCGCAGCTTGCTTACGAATAATCCCAGAAATTAACAAGCGAGTTAAAAAAGATTTACCGGTTCCTGACTTCCCAAAAACCCCATTACTCCGTTCAACAAAGCGATCTAAATCAATACAAATGGGAACCTCCATATCTAACGGTTTACCGATGGCAAAATTACGTCGTGTGGGGTCATCTTCCCACCCAAAAACCGCCCGAAAATCCCTTTCTGACGCTTCATAAACTTGACTAAAATGGGTAGGAATTGTTTTAACAGGGAGGAGTTCTATGTCTGCGTTGGTTTGCGCTTGAAACGAACCTAAAGAAGTATCTTCAGTGTGAGAATTATGGTTTTCTTCTTCTTCGGTAGGGGTAAACATTAACATGGGTGCAAGTTCCACATTGCCATAGGTAGCACTCCCGGCTAATACATCTCTCATAAACGTATCTTGAAAACTGGGAGGGTTGGCTAAAATTCGAGGGTTGGCAGTTCCCAGGGAAACATCGGTTAATAAACAGAAAAACCGCGATCGCACCCCTTGCACTACCAAAAATTTTCCCACTCGCATCTGTTCAACCGACACATCAGAATGTAAGCGAACTTCTAACCCTTGTGAAAGGGAACCTTGAACAACGGCACCGAGGGGATGATCTGTCATGGTTAACAGTAACTGATACACTACATATAGGGTTATTACTGACGAGTAGAACCCTAGGGGTATTGTATCGCAGAGAACAGGATTATTACTTAGGAGGCATGGAGGAAGACATGGCTTTTTTGTCAGCTTGGTTACTCATGTTTTCCGTATTCAAGGTAAATTTATCTTTTTGACTACTCAACCAACCTAAAACGACTGTTCCTAACAGAAATGTGACCATTAGGGAGAAAAACGTGGCATTAGCAGAAATTCCCAGACAAATTAAGCTAATATTGACAAAAATCTTTTGGGTGGGGTGAATACTGTTTTTATTATTCATGGAGACTAAAATCGTGTTTAAAATCTATCCGAATTATAGACGCACTTAAGTATTTTTGCTGAAAAACCTAAGAATTTTTTTGTCCTTCAATAAACGGCGACCGCTCTTTTTGTGTCATCATCAATAATTGTTCTAGGGAGTCCCATTCTTCTCTCTTAATGTATTCAATAACCTCATCTAGTTGCTGACGATAACCCTGCAAACTGTGCAATAAGGCAGTTTTATTGTATTGAGCCATCATTAACCCTAATTCGGGGTTTCCTCCTCCCACACGACTGGTATCTTTGAACCCAGAACTGGCTAATTGTTGGGCTAACTTTAACACAGTTTTTTCTTTTTCTCCTAAACAAGCAGCGATTAAACTAGCACTAACCATTACGGGTAAATGGGAAATCCAAGCCACTGCTTGATCATGAATGTCTGGAGAACAAGTATAAACAGTTGACCCTAAAGATTGGGCTAACGCTTCTAAAATTTTGATGCTATCTTTTGGGGTTTTTTCTGTAGGAGTAATGACATAAGGCGCATTTTTAAATAAGTTTTTTTGGGCTGCTTCGATGCCTTGTTCAGCCGTTCCGGCCATGGGATGTCCCCCGACAAAATTCGACCATAATGGCTCACATTCTTTGATTATAGCTGTTTTAACTGATCCTACATCAGTAATAATCACGTCGGGACTTAAATTAGGAATCAACTGTTTTAAGGTTTGAGAAATTAAGCCAATGGGAGTACAAATAAAAATTATCTCTACCGTTGATAATAAATTAATATTAATACTTGCATAATCAACGACTCCCCTTTCTATGGCTCGCTGACAGGTGCTTTCTTGGCGAGATACCCCATAAATAATATGTCCGCGATCGCGTAGATCAAATCCCAGAGATCCCCCAATTAATCCTAAGCCAATAATTCCAATTTTCATGTTTAATATTCTCTCATCTGATAATCTTTACAATTAATCGCTTCTTCTGTATTAGCTTGAAAGGGATTCACTGGACATTTTAAACGATGGTCATTTGTAAAATATTGGCAGTGAGTACAAGGGATTTCGTGCATTTTTTTGGATCTTTTTATAACATCAACAATGGTTCCTATGACACTACTCCCTAACGCAAAAATAAATACCCAAGCTATTATGAAACATAGGGGAATAATTAAGGGTTGTATCATATCTATAAAGCGTACAATTAATGATAACACCTGATTATTTAATCCTCTTCATTTCTATAATGATCTACAATTTCAACCTTAACATTTTTTTTACAGTATCAAATTAAGAAAACCTTGAGAATCATTAATTATCTGATAAATCGGTAGGGACAAGATATATTTTCAAAATTTATGTTTTCTTACCCTACCGTTTCTAAGGTTTAAAATCTCTAGTTTCTTTAATTTCTAATATTTACGTAAGTTACGACTATCGGATAATTCTTGATTGAGTTGCTTTGAAATATAACTTAATGATTTATCCTCTACATCTTTAATGATTTTTGTTGGTTGGTTTTGAGTTATTAGTGGATAAAGAATCTTATTTAAATTATTCCAAGACAGTTGTTGAGAGTTAGTAATGATTCCTTTATTTTGAAGAAGTTTTTCTAACTTATTTAAAGCAATTTTTGCTACTTCATACTCTGCATATCTCTCTGAAATAAGAGGCACTGAGCGTTTAAGGGGATCTCTTTCTATAGCAGCTAAAGCTCGACGAACAGCCAAGGTAATTTGTGATTTATATTTTTGCTGTCCTGTCCGTTTTTGATACTCTTTACCCATAGCACTCGAGGCATAAAGAGGAGGTAAACGATTCAGCGCATAGGTCGCTACTTCAATTTTATTGATATATTCTTTAAGTTGTTTTGGATAAAACTTTAGTTGCTTGTCAATTTCTTCATCAACTAATAATTCCATAATATTAACATAAATCTTAGTCTTAGTATTTAAAGTCTTATTCATGATTTGATCCTCAAAAAACAATTTTAAAACCATAAACTACCCGTATTTTCTCTCAATAATAATTGCAGAAAAATGTTAAAAGTCGAGAAAATACGGTTTTCAGTTTTTTATTATTGTATATTCTCCATGATTATACGCATATTCCCTCAATTTGTCTAATCTTTTTTAAAGAAAAATAACTTTATAAAATCTTGATAAAAATTGCTATTAACTTTATATAATCTTTAAAATAAATAGGAGTTTTTACTGAATTATGAATAACCCTTTAAAACATAATTCTTAACAACTTGGTAGAAACCCCCAAAAAATGCGATAATAACTATTCGGTAATTGCGAGGAAATACTGAATGCGACTGTCTCAGATGCTCTTTGTCACCCTACGGGAAGATCCCGCGGAAGCAGAAATACCTAGTCATAAACTGTTATTGAGAGCCGGTTATATTCGTCGAATTGGTAGCGGTATTTATACTTATTTACCTTTGATGTGGCGCGTCTTACAAAAGGTTTCTCAAATCGTACGAGAAGAAATGAACGCCACAGGGGCCCAAGAATGTCTTTTACCCCAGTTGCAACCATCGGAGTTATGGAAAGAGTCGGGACGATGGGAAACCTATACCAAAGCAGAAGGAATCATGTTTTCCTTAATCGATCGCCAAGAAAGGGAATTAGGGTTAGGACCCACTCACGAAGAAGTCATTACTACAGTGGCGAAAGATATGATCCGTTCCTATCGACAACTACCGGTTAATTTATATCAAATTCAAACAAAATTTAGGGATGAAATTCGCCCTCGGTTTGGCTTAATGCGAGGACGAGAATTTATCATGAAAGATGCTTATTCTTTCAACGAAGATGAAGCCAGCTTACAAAAAAGTTACGATGCAATGGATCAAGCTTATCGGAATATGATTAGCCGTTGTGGATTAGCTTATCGAGCCGTAGAAGCCGATTCTGGAGCCATTGGGGGTTCAGCCTCCCAAGAATTTATGATCCTAGCAGAAGCAGGAGAAGATGAGGTTTTATACACAGAAGATGGTCAATATGCCGCGAATGTAGAAAAGGCCGTTTCCCTTCCCAAAGATGCGGAAAAATCTCCTTTTTGCAGTTACGAAAAAAAGGAAACCCCCGATTGTAACACCATCGAAAAACTGTGTAACTTTTTAAAATGTTCTCCCACTAATATCGTAAAAAACGTTATTTATCAAGCCGTTTATGATAACGGAAAAACCGTTTTAGTTTTAGTGAGTATTCGAGGAGATCAAGAAGTTAATGAAGTTAAATTAAACAATGAATTAGTAAAAGTAGCTCCACAATATCAAGCCAATACATTATTAGCGTTAACGGTTCCTGATGAAAATGACCAGAAAAAATGGGCAAACAAACCCTTACCCGTCGGCTACATTTCCCCTAGTTTAGAAGATGATTATATTGCCTCTGGAGAATACATAACAGGGAAGTTTTTAAGAATTGTA
This sequence comes from Cyanothece sp. BG0011, assembly GCF_003013815.1. Classification (GTDB taxonomy): domain Bacteria; phylum Cyanobacteriota; class Cyanobacteriia; order Cyanobacteriales; family Microcystaceae; genus Crocosphaera. Next base: position 35,443 of record NZ_PRLH01000184.1, read on the forward strand.
GATCAAACCGCCGTTGACTTAGAAAACTTCGTCACCGGAGCCGATGAAACCGGTTATCATATCCTAGGAGGAAACTGGGACAAAGACTTTAAATTACCTCAATTGGTTTGTGATATTAGAACCGCAATGATCGGCGATCGCGCTGTTCATGATCCCAATCAAACCTTAGCCAGTGCCAGAGGTATTGAAGTGGGCCATATCTTCCAATTAGGCACTAAATATTCCGAAGCAATGGGGGCAACTTTTACCGATGAAAATGGCGAAGAAAAGCCCATCGTAATGGGATGTTATGGGGTGGGAGTTTCCCGTTTGGCACAGGCTGCCGTCGAACAATCCTATGATAAAGATGGCATTATTTGGCCTGTGGCGATCGCCCCTTATCACGTGATTATTATTGTCCCAAATATCAAAGATCAAAATCAAATGGAAGTCGCCCAAACTCTCTACAACGAATTGAATAAAATGGGCGTAGAAACCCTATTAGACGATCGCGATGAACGAGCCGGCGTTAAGTTTAAAGATGCTGATTTAATCGGCATTCCTTATCGGGTAGTAACAGGGCGATCGTTAAAAGCAGGTAAAGTAGAAGTTATCACGAGAAAAAGCAAAGAATCACAAGAAATTGAAGTCAAAACCTTAGTAGAAACCTTACACAATTGGGTAGAAGAAAACATGAAACGTTAATGAAATTTAGATAAGAAAACTCTTGGCATTTTCTCAGGCAATTCTCAGATAGTCTCACTAACTTGTTGGGAAGATTATCAACTCAATTGTGAATGTTGCCATGATTAACTTATCTACCCATAGCAAAGCATTGTTAATCGTTTTAACCCTTGGTTCCGTTGCCACCACAGGAGCCGCCGCCCAAGCCTTGACCCTAAAAGTCGAAGTGGAAAACCTCGGCCCGATGGGAGGTGTGGATCTGACCCCCGTGTGGGTGGGATTCCATGACGGTAGCTTTGATAGTTACAACGGGGGACTCCCTTCTGAGCGAGGTTTAGAGCAAATTGCTGAAGATGGCAATCCCATGCTCATATCCCAAGACTTCCTCAATAATTTAACCTATATCGATGATAATGGTACGCCTGATGATTCTAGTGATGATATCGGTGGCATTTTCTCAACCACTCAAGTCGGCACTCGTGTCGATGGTGCCATCGGCGACAGTCCCATTGCACCAGGAACCTCAGCCATGAGTCTCTTTGAAGTCACCCCCGATGATGCTAATCGTTACTTCTCCTATGCGTCGATGATTCTCCCTACCAGTGATTATTATGTTGCCAATGGTAATCCCTTAGCCCATAGTTTAACGACTTTATTTACAGGAGAAGAAACCTCAATTTCTTTTGGAATCGGACTTCCTGGAACTGTGGACGACGCAGGCACCGAAGTTAATGATTTTGCCACCTCTGCTGGTAACGGCAGATTTGGAATTCCTGGGGGACAAACGGAAGGAAACCAGGGAGCCAACGAAAATGGAGTCAACACCACTGTTACCGCTCCTTTCGCTAATTTTCTCAATAGACCAGCTAATTTTGACACCGATTTTGCTAATTTGAATTTTAACAATGAAACGCTCTATCCCAATGGTATTGCCCGTATCACCATTAGTGCCGTTCCAGAACCCCCTGAACAAGCAATAGAAACTACCCCCGAACCTGGAACCCTGTTAGGTTTAGTTAGCCTTTTAGGATTAGCTAGTTTCACTGTTCGCAAAAAGAAACATTAATTGACCCCACACCCCCCACACCCCTCACACCCCCCACACCCCCCTTTATAAGGGGGGCAGGGGGGGTATAAGGCAGGGGGGGTAGGGGGATATCAAACCTGTAAGACATGAGTTGGAGCTAAATGTAACTTATTCTCTAACAACTGAGTTAGGAGCGGTAAAGCACTGGGTTCGGATAAGGTTAACGCTTGTATTCCGGTTAATTTTTTGACTAATTCTACCCCTGACGACGTGCTAGTGGCGATCCCTGTAATCAGATCCGGTAAAAAGCCAAACCCCTGACAAACCCCCACCACAGAATAGGGATCAGAGGCACATAATACCGTCAGACAAATGTGTTTTTTTAGTTCTTCTAAAACCACCGATCCATTGTAAGGTTCTAGGGGAGAAGCACCCGCTTCAATCACAACCACATCAGGATTTTTGGCCGCCATCATACTCAATAATTGACGCACTAAAACCCTAAATTCTTCAGGGGGTGCCACAGAGGAAGGGAGTCCCACATCCACAAAATCAAAAATATAATCAGCCCCTGCATCTTTCATGGATAAAACATCACGATATCGTCCAGCACCGGTCAATTTAGCTCCAATTACTTTCAATCCTAACTGTTTTAATTGATGGATAATAATACGAGCCGAGGTAGTTTTTCCAGCTGACATCGATGTGCCAATAATCATGATGGTAGGACAGTCATAATGATGATAGGAAATGGTGGAGACAAAATCTTTCATAGAAACTTTTTGACCATTGCGTAAGACATGACCCCGATATTGCAGGGAGGTGAGAGGCGGTAATAAATAGGACTTAGAGGTAACTTTGCCAAACAACCCGGCACAAGTCATATTATCCATACGTCCATCGTCTCCAATGGACTGCCATTCTCCTACCGCTTCTAAAGTCGCTCGTCGGATACCAAACGCGCCAATAATGCGATCGCCTTCTAAAAGACTGGCTAACCGTCCGTTAGGCAGTTCTAACTGAGCATTCACCGGAACAGGAGAAACCACCTCCCCCACCACATAATCACTGGTTTCCCATTGGTTTCTCGGTAAAGACATGACATCAAAGGGTTGGACTGGCAGATCAGAAATACGAGTTAAGGAACTGTATAAATAAGGTGGGTTTAAACGGTTACTTTTCATCATTTTTATCCTCATATCTTGCACCTTGGCTAACCCCCCCTGCCCCCTAACCCCCCTGCCCCCTAACCCCCCTGCCCCCCTTATAAAGGGGGGTGTGGGGGGTAGAGAATGGGGAATAGGCAAGGGTTCTCCCCCTAATAAAAGGGGGAGTTGGAGGGGGTGGCAATGGTGTTTGTTTTTGACTTTAACTACTTGAGAATTGATAATCTCTAGTCTATGAGTTGGTTTTTATGTCAGGCGTGTAAGATGTCAGTATCCTTTCACGGTTCACTGAGTAAAGCCGGCTCAAGTAACAAACTGGCCAACAAAGCCGATCGCTCCACTAAACTATCAAGATAGATAAACTCCCCAGGAGAATGAGCCGCGTCTCCTACGGCACCTAAACCGTCCAAAGTGGGCGCATAGCGGTTCGTGGTATTACCATCGGACCCACCCCCGGCGATCGCTTCGGTGAGGGTTAACCCCAACTCACACCCCCGTTGATAGGCCCGTTGCCATAGTTTTTCACTGTCTGGGGTTTTTTCCATGGGTGGCCGGCCAATTTTTCCTGTAATAATGAGTTGAGTGTTGGGGGTGGTGGGTTGTAAATTGAGGATTTTTTGTTCTATTCTTTGAGCATCTTCTTGATGGAGTACCCTGACATCCACCACTGCGGTGCTTTCTGGGGCGATCACATTGGAACGAATCCCCCCGTCAATAGTCCCGACATTCACGGTAATGCCATGTTCAGGATCATTGAGAGCAAAGAGTTGTTGAATGACAAAGGATAGCTCTAAAATTGCACTAGCACCCTTTTCTGGTTCTAAGCCGGCATGAGCAGCTTTACCGATCACTTTCACTGTAAACCGTCCCACTCCTTTGCGACGGGTTTTTAGTTGTCCTTTTTGTCCTAAAGAGGGTTCCATGACAAAGACGCGATCGCATCCTTGCACTAAGCGACGAATATAAGGGGTAGATTCTTTGCTACCTATTTCTTCGTCGGAGTTAATTAAAAAGATAGGAGTAACAGCAGGGGTTAGATCATGAGACAAAAGACTTTCTAGAGCAAAAATAGTCTGTATTAACCCTGCTTTCATATCATAGACTCCTGGACCGTACAGTTTACCGTTTCTTTGGACTAAGGGCATAGTTTCTAGGGTTCCCAACGGCCAAACTGTGTCACAATGACCGAGTAATAGTTGTCTCGGTTGTCCTTTAATGCGCTGTTTCGGTACGGCTAAGAGGTGTCCCCCAGTATTTTGACCTCTAAGATAACGAACCCGATAATGACGGCTTAAGAAAGCATTTTTGAGCAAGGAGAGAACGGGTTTTTGTGCTGTGGGAACGGTTGAAGGGGACTCGGCTAACACTAACTGCTTCAAAAGATCAACCATGTCCCCATGACGACTGTGGAGATAGTCCAGTAGTCGTTGAGATAGTGAAGGGGTTAGGGTTGGGGTGGACATTTTGGGGAGTGTTCAAGGTTTTTAAAAACCATTTTGGACTGGGTTAACGATGAAACTGTGCATGAAAAGGGAAGGAGAAACTATGATCGATGATGCTATACCGTCCAGGGGAAAGATAAACTAACAGAGGAATATCGAGTAAAATGTCTTGGTCATCGCGATCGCTTCTCCTTAAGGCTGTTTCCTTAACTTGGGCTGCGATAATTTTGCCTACAATGAGACTATTATCTCCAAATCCTTCTATAATCCGATCCAGGTGACATTCTAAATAGAGATAACTGTCTTCGAGATAAACACTGTCTATCTGGGTAGTGGGAAATGTCGATAAGATTGATAAAAGCGGTTTTTGATTATTCTCACAACGGGCAGTAGCGGTTAAACTGGTGAGTAATATTTGATTCGGTTGGGGAAAACTGACACTAAAGGCTTTTTCTCTAACAATATTTTGATAAGTGCCATGACTTGGGGTACAAATAAACCCAAAATAATTATCCCAACCAAACGGCATCGCCATGTGTTTCGGTGCAAGATCATAGTTTTCATCTGCTTCTTTGGTGCCAATGATCACTAAAGGTGCCACCATAAAGAAACGATCCCATAATGGTTGGCCCAGATCCAGAGAAATGAGGCGATCGCTAGTAACTGAAGACATAAGCTTTCCCTCTGGCAAAGAGTAAGAAAGATACCTAAAACGCTAATTTATTCTACTTTGATCATAGTTGTTATTAGAGAGTTTAAGGAATTTTTGTACTCAAACTTTACAATTTACGTAACTTTTCTTCTAAAAAGGCGGCGACTTGTAAGATTTTTAACTCTTGATAAGGTGCAGCTATTAATTGAACTCCCAAGGGCAACTTATTGGATCTTAATATAGGAAAAGATAACACAGGCAAACCGATAAAAGATAAGGGTTGAGTAAACCGGCCTAAGTTGGGACGAATTAATATTTCTTCTCCATTAATGATCATTTTTTCTTGTCCTAAGGTCGTGGCGACACAGGGAGTTGTGGGGGCAATAATCACATCAACGTTTTGAAAAACTTCTTTAACTTGATCCCGATACCAACGGCGAAATCTTTGCGCTTGTAGGTACCAAGTATTAGGAATAAATGCCCCTGCTAAAAAGCGATCTCTCGTAGCTGGATCAAAATCTTGAGGACGCGATCGCAAATTTTTTAAATGAAAATTAGACCCTTCACAAGCAGTAATAATATAAGCAGCTGCCCTCGCTCGATGTGCTTCTGGAATCGTAATTATGCTGTCTGTATTCAACACTTTAGCAACGGTTTCTACTGCTTCTAAAGCTTCTGTTTCTGCCCCTTCTTGAAAATAGTTTCCTGCCACAGCAATTTTTAAAGAACTAATATCTTGATTTAACTTATCAAAGCATAATTGAGGGGATAAAGAAGTACAGACCGGATCATTTTTATCTTCTCCTTGTAAAACATCAAAAATAGCCGCCATATCTCTCACGGAACGAGTCAACCCACCAATGTGATCTAAACTATTAGAAAATAAAATAGTACCTGACCGTGATAACCTACCATAAGTAGGTTTTAAGCCAAAAACACCACATAAAGCAGCAGGAACTCTAACTGAACCATTGGTATCTGATCCCAAAGAAAAGGGGATTAAATGAGCCGCAACGGCTGCCGCTGAACCCCCTGATGATCCCCCTGAAATTCTGGTTAAATCATGGGGGTTTGGAGTGGCACCATAGTGACTATTTTCGGTTACAAATCCATAGGCATATTCATCCATATTCAAAGCACCCACTAAGATCGCCCCTGCTGCTTTTAACTTCTTAATAGCTGTTGCATCTTGGGTTGCTGGTGCATTTTCTTGATTAATTTTTGACCCGGCTAAGGTTATCACGCCTTCAATATCAAAGAGATTTTTAACAGCAAAAGGAACTCCGGTTAAAATACCTATTTCTTCACCTTTTATTATTTTATAATCAAGTTGTTTGGCTTGTTCAATAGCTTGACTTCTTAGGATAGTGGTAAAGCAATTTAATGTTGGGTTTTGCTGTTCAATATTATTAATAAATTGTCTAATAACTTCAATCGCTGTAATCTCTTGATTTTTAATTTTTTGACTGAGGGCGATCGCACCTAAACAATTAATATTCATGGTTTAAAAATGGGGGAAGGTTCAACGGTTTCAGGTAGGTCAAACTCAGTCACTAACGTAGCAATTTCAGCAATTCTTGTTAAATTATCAATCACCCCTGGCATGGATTCAGGAGGGATAGGTAAATCAATTATTACGGATGTTTGTTCGATATATTCTTTGATCTTTGTCTTGTTTTCATTCATAATTAATTAGGGATTATTTTCTAACTTTTTTAATAATAGCGATTAATCCAATTGTTAATAATGCTACTGTGGTTTTAGGTTCAGGAATTCCTAATGATTGAAAAGCTGTATTAGCAATTAATTGATGTCCCACTGCTGTAGGATGACGATCATCCCAGAATAAAAATTCATTAGGATTATTACACACTTCAAAGGTGTTCAAATTCAGACAAGCATCAGTTACATTTGTGAAGATAGGAAAAGGATTTTGAATCGTATTATTAACCACTGTATTAATATCAACAGGTATTAGATTGACATCGGATGAAAAACCAGATAATAAACTTGACAAACCCTGATTATGAGCCATAGTTAAATCATTTAAACAATCACCATCAAATTGATTATCATCGGGACAAAACCCATCAACAGAGCCATTATTTAGGGGTGTATTTCCCAAATTGGGTAAATTTAAAACCATAATATTTTCAGCCCCCAACTCTATTAAAGAATTAATAGCTGTTTCTATATTACTCAAAGTTTGATTAGGATTATCAAAAGGAGTAAATACCATACTATTGGTCGGTAAATAATCATTACCACCTGCCCAAATTGCATAAAGTGCATTAGGATCAGCTACAGGATTGTTATTAACAAAATTACCAATTTGTCCTTGTAATCCAGGTAAAGGGATACCTGGTAACGTAGTATCAAGGGTATTGTCAAACCCACTGGTTGAACCGCCAAAAGCTGAATTAATTAAGGGAACATTTAACCTTTGAGCCAGAATTTCTATCCAAGCTGGTCCGTTAGAAAATCGTCCCTCAAAATAAGGAGGAGTGGGGGGAAAAGTTTGAGTTCCTCCTGTTGCTTCGAGAACAATCTGATTAACATTACCTGTCCCAGATAAACTATCTCCAAATCCGTAAATAGTTGAAAAACCAGCAGCGATGGCAGGATAAGAATTTAAATAAAAAATACTTCCAAAAAAAGCCAATAAAGACAGTTTTTTCATGTCAATCAATTCTGAATGAAATCAACACGCACACTATAACACTTTTAATACTGTCCAATCATAGCAACCTTTCACCCAGGAGATCAGTCATGATCTGATACAGGAACACATTGTATGTGGTGTAAGTCATGTTGTGATGATGCAAGGCTAGAGACTATGAAACTCACACTTATGGGTAAACTGATTGCTGTTACCACCTTTGCTTTGACTGGTATGATTCCGTGGTTTCCTTCGGAAGCATCGACCTTTGATGAACAAGAAGTAAACCAGGAGGATTATATTGCGATCGCCAGACCCTACGGGGATAACAAATATGATTTATTGATCATCAAACAAATACCAGGACAGCGACAGTGTTGGGAAGAAATAGAATCCAATTCAGTCACAACCGTTGATCCTCTACTGCTTAATTTTAACTTTGCGGGTAGTTGTCAACGCAGTACGGATAGTAATGGTTATTCTCTGCGGATTGATGGACGAGACTTAGGACTGGATTATTTGTTAAGAATTGTCCAACAAAATGGGGAATTAGTGTTAGTGGGAACCCATCGCAGCGATCCCACTCAACCGGATATCGTTGTTGGCCGAACTGACGGAATGGCCTCAGGATTTTTAAAGATTGATTTAGATCCCGGTTGGCGATTCACCCAACGGGCTTATAATGGCACAGTGCTAAGCCATGTCTACTTAACGGGGGATAGTACCGCTATTATGGCTCAACCAGCTTATAATAGCACTGATTCGTCCCCAGATGAGGCTATGGTATCTGAATCTGAGTCCCCTGTACAAGAGATGACCTTTACGGCAGAGACTCAACCCTCTCGTGTCTCTAACCAGAGTAATTTTACCTCTGAACCCTCAAAAAATCCCTTACCCCCTCCCCCAACCCCCTCACAGTCCAATGAACCCCCGCCCTTACCCAGTTTTTCCGAACTTCCTCCCCTCGAACCTCCTACCAGTAAAAGTGTGAGTGGGGTGGTTCCTCCTCCTTCGGCCAACGCAGTTAACACCGGACGGAATATCGGAACGTCTCAAAGTTATCGGGTTGTGGTTGCGGTCAGTAGTAGTCAGGATAGGACTCGGGTGCGATCGCTATTTCCTGAAGCGTTTTCCACCTCTTATCAAGGTCGGTCAATGTTACAAGTGGGATTATTTAGTGATAAAAATAATGCTCAAAAAGCAGAACAAAGTTTGAGAAGTATTGGTTTAAAGCCGATTATTATTCAATAACTAAGGTCTTTTTTAAAATATTGAGTTCTCAGTTTTTGAAGGCAAGCAGAGGAGCTTCGGAGTTGGATTTTCGGTTTTCTCCCCCGCCCCCTGCTCCGATGCTCCCTTGCAGTCTCAACTAGGGTGTTGAGCTTAACCGAGTAGTATTGGCCACAACCACAAAATACCACCAGTGCCGAATAAACACAAAATTCCCATCATTCCTGCTAAGGGTTGCTCATAAAGACCAATGAGCCAGTCTTGACTGTTTCGGGTGTAGTTAATCATTTGAGCCGCATCTAAAGACGCTAACCCCCACACCCAACCGGCATGAAGTCCCCAGGCTAACCCTAAACTCCCTCCATCGACCCATCTTGCTATCACTAACACCATTCCCATTAACCACAGTCCCGGTAACTGGGGAAGGGTGGTTTGTCTTTCCCAGAGTAAATGAAGCAGAGCAAAAATAATGCTAATAATAATAGCACTGACCCAGGGATTATACTCTTTTTCTAAAATCGTTTGAAAAATACCCCGAAATACAAATTCTTCGGTTAAAGCGATCCATACAGCCAGTCCGAAAATAGGTAGGGCTACCTTGCTTAGTTGATTTAAGTTCTCAGGGTGCCATTTTAGCCAGCCTAACCCCCCTTCCACGGCAAAAACGATGGCTAACCCCCCTAACCCCAAAAGAAGCCCTAGACAGAGTGAAATGAGGAGATCCCAACGCCAAGATAACCCATAGTCAGATAATGAGGTTCTCTCGACGATCAGGGTTAACCACCCTAACCAGGGAACCAGTAAATACAAGGGTATTAATAAAGGGATTTTTTGCTCTGGTTCTAAGGGTTGAAAGGGTTTCCAGTCCAGCTTTTTACCCAATACTAAAGCGATGGGTAGCCACAAGAGCAACCATATTAATAAGAAAAGACCGATTTTACTCTCACTAGGAAAGGGACTAACACCACTGAGCAAAAGATCGAGATGGGAAGATGAAAATGCTTCCCATAGACTGCGATCTGGGGGGATGGTGAGACCATTTTTGACACTTATCAATGACATTACAGAGACGGATTACTGAAGAACTTCTCATCTGACCATAACATATGGCTTTTTCAGTTTCCTTTCCATAATGTAACTGAGATTTATTTCATGGGAATTATCGCTTTTATCCCTGTCCCATCGGACTGGGAAAGTCCAAAGGTTGACCTTTGTTTTTGACTTGGCTTTAGGGATTTGCTTCCCATGTTCTGATCTTCACAAACAGCCCTTAAGCGGCTTCTTCCTCATCAACGCCCACTTGTTTAAGATGAATATGTTTGTAGCCTAATTTAATCTCAAATTCATCCCCTGGTTTCAATCCCATCTGCTCAGTATAGGTAGAACCAATGACAATTTGACCATTCTTGTGAACGCTGACGCGGAATGTGGGTTCACGGCCCCGACCATCTTTAGTCGAACCGGGTTGTAAAGGAACCCCTTTGGCGGCAAGAACGGCATCATAAAAGTCCGTTAAATTAACACGAACTTGTCCATCTTTTGTCACTGAGTAATAGCCACATTTTTTGGCTGTTTCTCGGCGAGGCTTATCAGCTAACTGTTTTAGTTCTTGAAGTAAGGCTTTCCCAGTTAAGGGAGTAGGATTTGGATCAACGGTATCAGCCATAATTTTATCAATGTCCTTTGATTTTCTTTCAATGATGACTAGGTTATTTAGATCATTATTGATCATATCAAAAATATAGCGTTAAATTCCTAAACGAAACCAAAAATATTTCAAGAATTATGAAGTTGATCCCCTGGAGTTTAAGGGGACAAATTTCCTTGGGTCTGCTCAAAGCGAGATAAATTCCCCTTCTATCTCCCCTGGGGTTTCGGTTGTTGAACCTTAAAAGAAAAAGGAGAAAGTCAAGGAGTAATGAGGCTAAACCCTGCATCAAAATTGGCTTTGATGAGGATATTAACAGTGTGGAAAAGCTTCAGAGACTAAATGAATAAAACTCACATCTTGCACCTTCGTTAAACCCCACCCCCCCCCTTTAAAAGGGGGGCAGGGGGGTAGAAGGCAGGGAAGGTAGAGGGAGCAGAATCTTGGGGAATGTGGAAAATATAAAGGGGACTTTTATCCTAATTAACCCTCGAAGAAAATTGCCATACAAATCCTAAGAACGAGATAGGATAGAAGAAATCAATCAATTTTTGAATGTTCCCATGGAAGTATTGTTTAAAGTGTGGCGACAAAAGCCCGATCACAGTCCTCAGCTACAGACTTATCAACTAGACGTTCAGGCCGGCAATACCATCTTAGAATGTTTAAATCGCATTAAATGGGAACAAGATGGTAGTTTAGCCTTCCGTAAAAATTGTCGCAATACTATTTGTGGGAGTTGCGGCATGAGAATTAATGGCCGTTCCGCTTTAGCTTGTAAACAAAATGTGCAACAAGAGTTAGAGATGGCTGCTGCTTCGGGTAATGGAGATTTGCCCACGATCACCATTGCCCCTTTAGGGAATATGCCAGTGATTAAAGATTTAGTGGTAGATATGTCCGATTTTTGGGATAAACTCCAAAAGGTTGATCCTTATGTTAGTACCCAAGGCCGCAACATCCCTGAACGAGAATTTTTACAGACCCCTGAAGAGCGATCGCAGTTGGATCAGACGGGTAACTGTATCATGTGTGGCGCTTGTTATTCTGAATGTAACGCTTTAACGGTTAACCCTGAGTTCGTTGGCCCCCATGCTTTAGCCAAAGCACAGCGCATGGTGGCAGATTCGCGAGATACGGAAGTAGAGGAACGTTTAGAAACCTATAATCAAGGAACTCAAGGGGTTTGGGGTTGTACCCGTTGTTATTATTGCAATGCGGTTTGTCCTATGGAAGTGGCCCCGATGGATCAAATTGGTTATTTGAAACAAGACATTTTAGATCGCAAAGATGCTCAAAGTAGTCGCTCTATTCGTCACCGCAAAGTGTTGATCGATCTAGTTAAGGAGGGAGGATGGATCGATGAACGGAAATTTGGTTTATATGTGGTCGGTAATTATTTTAGAGATTTACAAGGATTACTGTCTCTTGCCCCTTTAGGGTTACGGATGCTAAGTCATGGTAAGTTTCCTGTTTCCTTTGAACCGTCTGAAGGGACAAAAGAAGTGCGATCGCTTATCGAAAGGGTACAAACTCATCATTAATAGTTAATGATGAGATAGCCCACCCCTAATAAACTCAGCACCCCTAAAATAACTAAGATCATTTGTCTGATGTTTGAAGGGGGGTTAGGTTCATCAACCACGGCAAAATCTTTAAGGTCAAATCCCTTCTGATTTGTAAGTTGATTGACTGGCACTTTATCGGTTACAACGGCTTGTAAAGCTGGCCAAATATATTGATAATTATAAGCATTCGGTCCGTCTTTAGCTCCTCCAAAATTATCCATAAACCGGTCGCCATAATACTCAGTGTTCGTCACAGATTGATTATGATCGGCTCTTAATTTTTTTTCGAGATTAGATTCAGAGAAATATATTTTTTTCTGGGATGAATGAATAGTAAAAAGCGTCCTTTTTTGTCTTCTAACGGAGGAACTACCCATTCAGTGGGTTTAACAATTCTATCATCAATGCCATGTAATATCCCCACAGGAACCTCAATACTTTGTCCTGTTTCTTCAATGGTCATAGGTTCAGTGGCAAAGGGAAAGCCAAACAGTCTTAAAATGATAAAAGCAATAGTAGGAATGCCTAAATTCGTGTTAGGAGCCGGATCAGCCGTAATAATTTGTTGAGGGGTAAATCGCTTTAAATCTTGCTGAGGATGTTGCTTTAAATAGTCTGGCCAACTTAGGGCTAAGAGTCCCCCTAAAGAATGACCAAACACATAAAAATCTATGTCCTTTTCAAACAATAGTTGAGTATTTTTATCGACTGAATTTTGACGAGAATATTCTTGTAATTTTTCCCAACCGATTACCGTACTATTAACGGCAAAAGATAGCCATTGTTTGGGGGCATAAAATAAACTTTTTAAGACTGTAAACACCATACTTAAGAGATTTTGGGCATATTCTTTTTTAATAAATCCATAAATTTTGAGGAAAATAATTAAGATAATTAATCCCAATGATAAACGAAGTTTTTGACTATTTTTTCTAGTTTCTAATTCAGAAATATCAGTGCGATCGGTATCCCGTCTTAAAACCATTCCTGCGAAAAAACTACCGGCAGCTAATGACCAATAACTTAAGTCAGATTTCTCTGAAGTTGGCTCATCAGCAAAGTCAGGATAATTGCTTTTTTGATAATCAGGAAAAAAGACATAATAACCTAAGCTGGCTAATTGAGATAAATGTTGTTCATAAAATTGTGGCATACATAAAGCAAAACCATGTAAATAAGTAATAACTTTAAGGTTGCCATTTTCCTGATCAGGCTTTTTCGGGACATAAATCCTTAAATAATCACCGTCTTGATGACTTCCTGTTTGATAAATGGTGTAATCTTGTTCGTCTTTCGAGTAGATTTGATAGCCAGAAAATTCAAAACAGTTCCAGTCTTTCTTAGAAGAGGATTCTACCATAACCACAGCCCTCCTAAATTAGATGTCAAAAAAATCAATTCTATGGTTAATGATTGATCGTTATTTTACTCACTTTTTCAGTGATTATCTCAACGGGAGCAGATAAATTGACAGGGAAAGGGAAGCAGAAAAAAGCTGCCTCCTCAACCCACAAGGATTATTCGAGGGTTACCCCATCGGCACGGGCTGCTAATTCTACGGCACTGGCCACAGCATGGGACACCCGCTCATCAAACACAGAGGGAATAATATGTTCTGCACTTAACTGACTCGAATGGACCAAAGAAGCGATGGCTTTAGCTGCCTCTAAATACATATGCTCGGTAATATTTTTCGCATGACAATCTAGGGCCCCGCGAAATACCCCAGGAAAAGCCAAAACGTTGTTAATTTGGTTAGGATAGTCACTGCGTCCGGTGGCCATCACCGCTACGTCATTGATCACTAACTCCGGTTGAATTTCAGGGATGGGGTTAGCCATGGCAAAGACAATGGGATCTCGATTCATCGACTGTACCATCTCCTGGGTGACTACCCCCGGCACACTCACTCCTAAAAAGACATCGGCCCCTTGCATGGCATCGGCCAAGGTCCCACTGGCACTAACGGCATAGGCTTGTTTTTGAGGGTTGAGATCCTCTCGATTGTGAGAAATTAGACCTTTGGAGTCGCACAGCCAAATGGTGGTAGCCCCGGCCGCCCGTAATAGAGAGGCGATCGCTACTCCTGCGGCCCCGGCCCCATTAATGACAATACGGACGCTTTCTAGGGACTTCTGAACCAGTTTCAGGGCATTAAATAAGGCGGCTAAGGTAACGATCGCTGTTCCATGTTGATCGTCGTGGAAGACGGGAATATCCAATTCTTGACGCAGTCGTTTTTCAATTTCAAAGCAACGGGGGGCTGCAATATCTTCTAGGTTAATTCCGCCGAAAACCGGGGCGATGCGTTTAACGGTTTCGATAATTTCTTCTGTGTCTTGGGTGGCTAAACAGATAGGAAAGGCATCGACTCCAGCGAATTCTTTAAATAACATGGCTTTCCCTTCCATCACTGGTAAGGCAGCCTCAGGTCCGAGGTTTCCTAACCCTAACACCGCACTCCCATCGGTGACCACGGCCACGGTATTATGTTTAATGGTGAGATTATAGACTTCAGAGGGATCACGGGCGATCGCTTTACAAATACGGCCCACCCCTGGGGTATAAGCCATCGCCAAGTCACCCTGAGAATGAAGGGGAAGACGACTTTCTACCGTAATTTTACCTTTGCGATGAAGTTCAAAGGTGCGATCGGAGACTTTTAATATCTTAACGTTGGGAATTTCTCTGACGGCAGAAACAATTTTTTCGGCGTGTTCTTCGCTTGATGCTTCTACTGTAATTTCCCGTTGCGTAATTTTCAAGTTATGCTCAATCAAAGAAATTTGTCCTAAACTCCCTTGGGCCCCTGCAATGGCCTGGGTAACGTTGGCCAGGGTTCCGGAAATGTTGGGTAATTCGATGGTTAATGCAAGGCTATAACTTGCAGTTGGGTTGAGGTTTGCCATGTAACTCCTTAACTCCTATCAAGAGAGATTGACACTCTCTCCCTTTATGTTTATCTTTATCCTGACTACAGTGGCCATCCGTTTGAGATGGATGGGATCAGTGGATCACCATGTCTTGTCTGTGTCCCTTTTAGTCTATACCTTAGATTCGCTTATTCTCATTCTTTGAATAATAGTTTAACGTCTTGGCTGTTGAGGGTGCAGGGTGTGGGGTGTCGGGTGTGGGGTGTCGGGGGTTTGGGAACAGTTTATCGCTTCGCTCGAAGTCAGAAGTAGGAAGTCAGAAGTTCCACAGCGAAGCTCCGGCTCTATCGAACAGAAGTTGTTTTTTCTTATCATTTAAAATATTCATGTTCCGGTAAAGGTGTCATAATTTCTAGGGTTCCTTGATCATAAGCAATTCTAGCAGCACGGTTATTTCCTAAATTTTCTAATAATTTATTAAATTGTTGCCAACTAATCTGATATAAAACAACTCGATCAGCTTTTGCATTACTGGGTTGGTTACGGGTTAACATAATTTTTATTGATATTATCTTTAGTCTAATCTATCATAATTTATAGTTACCGTTAATTGTTGTGTTATCAAATCAGTTTATGGCTATCTGTCAAGATATTAATAGTTTAGATAATTTTTTAGCTAATATAGAATCCTATTTACAAGAATTTGTGACTCCGTTTGCTTCAGAAATTGATCATTCTCCTGATGCTCTAAAAAAGGCTTTAGAAGGATTAATTCAACAGTCATTATTATCGGCAAGAATTCCTCAAACTTGGGGAGGGTTAGAGTTAAACTCAGAAATGTTTTATCTCCTGCAACAATTACTATCTCAATATTCGGGGGCGTTAGCTTTTTTACAATTACAACATCAAGGGGCTGTCAATGCTATTGTCAAGAGTGAAAATGAAGCGTTAAAACAAAACTATTTACCGAAAATTGTCGCAGAAAACTTATCGTGTGGTTTGGGTTTTTCTCAATTACGAAGACAGGGAAAACCAATGATTACAGCAACTCCTATTCAGGGAGGATATGCAATAACCGGTAACGTTCCTTGGATCACAGGATTTGATTTTTTTGATAGCTTTATTTTGGGGGCAACTTTACCCGATGGTCAAGAAATTCGGGGAATTGTTCCTTTTAAGTCATCGTCGGATGTGATGTTTAGTAAACCGATGAAATTAGGGGCAATGGAGTCAACCAATACAGTTACTGCTAGGTTTGAAAATTATTTTTTACCTGAAAATAAGATTGTTTCTATTGCTCAACCTGGGGACATACATAACAATGATAAACAAGTGGTTCTTTATCCCAGTTTTTTAGTATTAGGTTGTGCTAAAGCAGGGCTAGATATTGTTAAAAATAAAGCAGAAACTAAACCCCTTGATTTTATTCAAGAAGCTTACGATCATCTTTATGAAGAATGGCAAATCTGTCAAAGTAAAATTAGACAAGCTATCACCATTGAAAACCGTTCTTTTGACGACGATTTACAGTTAAGAGTATGGTCAATTAACTTAGCCGAACGATGCGCGAAAGCAGCCGTAACCGTGTCTAGTGGTGCTGCTAACTATTACAATCATCCAGCACAAAGGGTGTATAAAGAAGCTCTTGTTTTTAGTGTTTTTGCCCAAACTACTGACATAATGAAAGCAAGTTTAGAGCAACTTATGTATAATTAAATAGGCAAGGGTTCTCCCCCTAATAAAAGGGGGAGTTAGAGGGGGTAGCAAATGAACCATTTTCTATCACCCCAGATTAAATAAATGATAAAAAAACCTCAGATAAACTGAGGTCAAGTAGGAGAACCCATAATGGAGGAAAAAGCAAAACAATAGAGAAGAGACACTGAAGACAATTAATATTAAAAAGCAAGTCTTAATGAAAGCTGACTGGTGATTATCTATTCCTAGTCTTCCCAAAATTTGATAATTTTATATCACCTCAGAGAAAATAAATTGTAAGATAACTATGTAGGTGGTTATAAATAAACGTAAGGTGGGCAATGCTAAGAAAAAGCTGACAAACCTAAACTAGAAACCATTTGAGATATTGCCCACCCTACAAGTTTTGTCCATTTAATTATGCCTACCTACTTAATAACTGGTAACTGATCACTGATTACTGTGAAAACAATTCTAAAATCTCAATTATGATTCTCTCGTAAAGCGAAACACCGTCGTTATAATAAAGTCCTCAACAGATGAGGAAAACAGCCATTATGACAACTCTCCAAGGAAGAGATATCTTAGGAATTGGGGATCTCAGTGCAGAAGAAATGACCCAGGTGCTAGACTTAGGGGCAGAATTGAAAAGTGGTCAGCGATCGCCCCATTGTCAAAAAATATTAGGACTGTTGTTCGATAAAGCGTCTACCCGGACCCGTGTTTCCTTTAGTGCTGCCATTTATCAACTAGGGGGACAAGTCCTCGATCTCAATCCTAGTGTAACCCAAGTGGGGCGAGGAGAACCCACCAAGGACACGGCCAGAGTCTTAGATCGCTATTTAGACATTTTAGCCATCCGTACCTTTGAACAGTCGAAGTTAGAAACCTTTGCCGAATATGCCCAAATTCCTATTATTAATGCCCTAACGGATTTAGAACATCCCTGTCAAATTTTAGCGGATTTTATGACCATTAAAGAATGTTTTGGTGAACTGGCAGGAAGTACGGTAACCTATTTAGGAGATGGGAATAATGTTGCCCATTCTCTTATTTTAGGGGGTGCATTAATGGGGATGAAAATTAGAGTGGCCACCCCTAAAGATTATCAACCATTACCGATGATTATTGAACAAGCTAAACAGTTAGCAAAACCCGGTTTTGAGATTATGATCACTGATGATCCCGTGGCTGCGGTTAAAGAGTCTCATGTCCTTTATACCGATGTTTGGGCAAGTATGGGACAAGAAAATTTAGCCGAATCAAGAATTCCTATTTTTCAACCCTATCAAATTAATGATGAACTGTTAAATCAAGCGGATAAAGATGCCATTGTTTTACACTGTTTACCGGCACATCGTGGGGAAGAAATAACCGATAGTGTCATAGAAGGAAAACAGTCAAAAGTATGGGATCAAGCTGAAAATAGAATGCACGCTCAAAAAGCTTTGATGGTTAGTTTATTGGGGATTTAGAATGAAGGATAAAAACAATAGTGCTACGCACTGGGGAATTAGGAATAAAGAGTTTTCCCCCTCACAAAAGGGGGAGTTAGAGGGGGTAGCAATGGTTAATTAAAGAACAGTTTAAACGTTAACCAGTGACCAACAACTTTTTTTGTACCGCTATAGATTGAGAATAATATTTGTAACTAAATCTTACAAATAAATAAAACCAGAAAATAGGAGGGACAAATCTGATAGAATAAAACTATAAAGTTGAGACAAAAAAGATTGAACAGTTGTAAAAAATATGTTCAAAAAATTAGCATAAAACTAAAATTAAAGTATTAATTGAGGAGTCAGAAATGGACTTAACAACAACCTATCTAGGAATGACATTAAAATCTCCTTTAGTGGTAGGTTCTTGCGCCCCCTTAACTGAAGAAATCGATAACATCAAAAGAATGGAAGATGCAGGGGCGGCAGCGGTGGTGTTACACTCGTTTTTTGAAGAACAATTACGACAAGAACAACTCGAATTACATCATCATTTAACCCACGGAACCGAAAGCTTTCCCGAAGCTTTAACTTATTTCCCTGAACCCGAAATTTTTCACGTCGGCTCTCAAGAATATTTAGACCATATTCGCAAGGCAAAAGAAATGGTGGATATGCCCATTATTGGCAGTCTTAATGGCTCAACCTTGGGAGGATGGCTCGATTATTCTAAACAAATTGAACAGGCCGGGGCCGATGCCTTAGAACTCAATATTTATTATGTTCCCACGGATTTAGATATTCCGGGCGGAGAAATTGAGCAGAACTATTTAGACATTTTAAAAGCGGTAAAATCAGAAATTAATATTCCTGTGGCCATTAAAATTAGTCCCTATTTTAGTAATATGGCTAACATGGCCAAACGGTTAGGAGAAGCCGGGGCCGATGGCTTAGTTTTATTCAACCGTTTCTATCAACCCGATATCGACTTAAACAACTTAGAAGTGTATCCCAATGTGCTGTTAAGTACCCCTCACGCCATGCGTTTACCCATGCGTTGGATCGCTATTTTATACGGAAAAATTGAGGCCGACTTAGCGGCAACCAGTGGCATTCATCACCCCACCGATGTCATTAAAATGGTCATGGCCGGAGCAAAAATCACTCAAGTGGTGAGTTCTTTGTTACGTCATGGTATCCATTATTTAGGAACCCTAGAAGAAGGAATGCGTTACTGGATGGAAGAAAACGAATACGAATCTATCCAACAGATGCAAGGGAGTCTCTCGCAACTCCATTGTCCCGATCCCGCAGCCTTTGAGCGATCGCAGTATATGAAAGCTTTACAAACCTATGCCCCTATTTGGCGATCGGTTCAAGATCCCCCTCTGAGTACCGTTAGGCCAGAAAGTTAAAATCCTGTTGCCTTTTAATTAACATGGGAAGTGAAGATCAGTTTAAATCACAATGTTAACTATTCCTGGGTTCCATAAACATTACCTGCCCACTAGCCTCGGCAACATGGTCTATTATATGGCTGATGGTCTTCCTTGGTGTACCACAGACGAAAAGATGTCAGATCGCCCCACATTAGTCTTTTTACACGGGTTTGGGGGGGGATCGAGTGCTTACGAATGGTCAAAAGTCTATCCGGCCTTTGCCAGTGAATACCGTATTATCGCACCGGACTTAATTGGTTGGGGAAAATCATCCCATTTAGAAAGAAATTACACCATAGATGACTATTTAACCACCCTCAGCGAATTTATTGAGAACATTGCTGACGGACCGGTAACAGCGATCGCCTCTTCTTTAACAGCAGCCTTGATCATTCGAGTGGCCATTACTCGGCCTGAGTTGTTTAAATCCTTAATTTTAACCACACCGGCAGGATTATCGGATTTTGGTGAAGATTATAGCCGAAGTTTCTTTGCTAAATTAGTCACCACGCCTGTTATAGATCGCTTTATTTATGACTTTGGGGTGGCCAATGAAATGGGAATCCGTAATTTTTTAGAACAGCGTCAATTTGCCAATAGCGATCGCGTCTATCCTGAAATTATCTCCGCTTATTTAGACTCGGCCACCCAACCCTTAGCTGAATATAGTGCCTTGTCTTTTGTCAGGGGAGATTTATGTTTTGATTTGGCAGAATATATTGACCAATTAACCACGCCTACGGCGATGATTTGGGGTAGAAAGTCTCAGTTTACTGGCCCTGAAATTGGTCTAAAATTAGCTCAAATGAATCCTACTTTTATCAAAGCCTTTGAAATTATTGAAGAGGTAGGATTAACGCCACAATTAGAATTACCTGGGGTAACTATTGGTTTAATTCGTCGCTTTTTGACTAAAGATTTAGCAGGATAACCCTTTTGCTATGCCCATAAATTCTCAACTGGCTTTGCAAAGGAATCTTTCTAAACTTTTAATTTTAAAAGGCCTATCCTTTGCTTGGTTTCCTATTCCCACAATCATGTTATTTTATGAGTCTCATGGGTTATCTATTGAGCAATCAATTTTCTTAAAAACCGTTCTTTCTATCTCCTTTTTTTTGTTAGAAATACCGTCAGGATATATTGCTGATCAATGGGGAAGAAAGTTTTGTCTTGTTAGTGGTAGTGGAATTTGGGTTATTAGTTGGTTAATTTATGGTACTCAAGAGACATTTTCCTGGTTTATTGTAGCAGAAGCGTTAACGGGAGTCGCTGGTAGTTTAATTTCTGGGGCAGATACAGCCATAACTTATGATACTTTATTAACCTTAAAACGCCCTCAAGACTACCGTAAATTTGAGGGAAAATTAGTAGCGATCGCAGGAATTAGTGAGGCCATTTGTGGTTTAATTGGGGCTTTTGTGGCTCAATATAATTTAGTTTATCCTTTTTATTTACAAACGATTTGTTTGATTTTTTATTGCTTATTAGCAACCCAATTAATTGAACCTGATAATGATAATTTAGAACTGTCTCAAGAGCCACAAAATTTATGGTCGATTGTCAAAAATGCTTTAATTATTAATGCTTCAATTCGTTGGTTTATTTTATTCAGTAGTACCTTTTCAGTGGCCACTTTTTTAATTGTTTGGTTATCTCAAGCTTACCTATCTAATTATAATGTACCCACCGCTTGGTTTGGGGTTGTTTGGGTTGGGTTTCATGGGATGATGAGTTTAGCTTCTTTATCAGCTAATAACCTAGAAGAAAAATTAGGATTGAAAAAAAGTTTATTATTCTTAATTATATTATTGGCAAGTTCTTATTTATTTTTGGGGATAATTGAGCAAGTTTGGGGAATTATGTTTGTGGCGGTTATTTATTGTGTCAGAGGTTGGATCACGCCGATACTTAATGAAGCCATTAATAACCTGGTTCCTTCTGTGACACGAGCAACGGTTTTTTCGATTAAAAGTTTTATTTTTCGGTTGGGTTTTGCTATTATTGGAACAGCATCAGGATGGTTAGCCGATCAAAAATCTTTACATTTATCATTAACAATAATGGGTATAATTTTTTTAATCTTTGGTTTATTTTCTTGGCGAAACTTGATTAAATTAAAAGCCATTTAAAAGCAATACTGATTATGTATATAGCGTTTCTCGGACTCATGAGGTACACCTAACACCTGCCTTCTGCCTTCTGCCTCCTGCCTCAAAGCGATTACCTTTGTATCTCACAAGTATGGGAACTGCTATAAATAAATCTTCTCCCTATCTCCCCACCTCCCTGCTCCCCCACACCCCACACCCCACACCCCAAACCCTCCAGAAATATGTCTCTCCCCTCAACTATCATTATTAAATTAGGTAAATTTGTCTGGACTACCATGTGGCATCAAATGATGTCTCAGTTAGCCCCTCGTAGCGAATCTGGGGCTTATATTCGCCCCGAAAGCGAATTTCGTCATGACATCAATGATCAGCCTGAGAACCCCTATAAACCCGAATCTGGCCGTTATGCGTTATACGTTGGCATCGGTTGTCCCTGGGCCCATCGGACGCTGGTGGTGCGTGCTTTAAAAGGGCTAGAATCAGTGATTTCCTTGGTTTGGGTGAGGGGAGAAGCGACGGAAGGGGGTTGGATGCTAGAAACCCCACAAGAGGGTTGTCGCAGCTTAAAAGACGTTTATCAATTGAGTCAACCTGGTTATGAAGGAAGGGCAACGGTGCCGGTTTTATGGGATAAACAAACTCAAACCGTTGTTAATAATGAAAGTGCTGATATTATTGAAATTTTGAATCGAGAATTTAATCAATGGGCCCAACAACCGGATCTGGATCTTTATTCAACTTCACAAAAAGAACAAATTGACAGCTTAAACGAACGCATTTATCACACCGTTAATAATGGGGTTTATCGTTGTGGTTTTGCTCAAACTCAATCCGCCTATGAACAAGCCTGTAATGAGTTATTTCTAACCCTTGATGACCTAGAAAAGAGATTAACCCATCATCGTTATTTATGTGGAGAAACGATTACGTTAGCGGATGTGAGACTGTTTACTACGTTGTTTCGTTTTGATGCCGTTTATTATGGCTTGTTTAAATGTAATCAGCGTCGCATTCGAGACTATCAAAATCTATACGGTTATTTACAGGATATTTATCAACTGCCTGGGGTGTCTTCCACTTGCGATTTAGAAAAAGTAAAACAAGACTACTATAGTAATTTATTTCCTCTGAATCCAGGGGGCATTGTCCCATCAGGTCCAGACCAACAAGACCTATTATTGCCTCATAATCGAGAGAAAATTACCCTTTCTACTGTTAAAGAATAAGTTGATAAGTTAAGCTAATATCCATTATCATTCTATCATTAACATTCAGGGGAAAAATGAGGGGATGGGGAGAGAAAATAACATATGGTTGAACGGGTGCAAAAAATTTTATCTCAATGGGGAATTGCTTCCCGTCGTCGTGCTGAGGATATGATTGTGGCCCGACGAGTTCGGTTAAACGGGGAAATCGTGACATTAGGGGATAAAGCCGATCCTGATTGCGATCGCCTAGAGGTAGACGGCCAACTGATTCAACCCAGTCAACGGCCTGAATTACTGTATATTTTGATGAATAAACCAGTCGGAGTGGTTTGTACCTGCGATGATCCTCAAAATCGATCCATTGTCTTAGATTTATTACCTAAACAGTTAAGTCAGGGAACAGGAATTCACCCCGTAGGAAGACTCGATTTTAACTCCTCTGGTGCTTTACTGTTAACCAATGACGGAGAATTAACCCTGAGATTAACTCATCCCCGTTACCATTTACCGAAAACCTATGAAGTCTGGGTTCAAGGACATCTTACAGAAGAAAGATTACAACAATGGCGCGAAGGTGTTATGCTAATGGGCAAAAAGACTTTACCGGCTCAAGTCGAGGTGATTCGTCGTTCTCGTCAACAGACTTCCTTGAAAGTGATTCTGACTGAAGGCAAAAATCGCCAAATTCGTCGTATCGTTCAACAACTGGGTTTCCATGTTCTTCGACTCCATCGCACTGCTATTGGTCCTCTTGTTCTCTCTTCTCCTAAGGAAAGTAGTTTACCCAGCGGACACCATCGTTTGCTTACCCCTTCAGAAATTGATTTTCTCAAGCGTCGCGCCAACCTTATCACTGAAACGGAAGGGAAGCTGATTGAATAAATATGTCCAGGAAACAATCGTCACGTCATTCTCCTCATCACGACACCAATCACACCCAAGACGCTCAATGTCAGAGGCCTGTGGTGCCGAAACATAGTCGATGGCAACAATTATGGGATAAATTGAGTTTAAATGGCTATCAAACCCGAGAGGAGTCAAACGGAGAAAAACCCCCCTCTCCACCGCCTAAAAAAACCGTTTATCTGAAATTATTACTGAAATTATTATCTAAATTTCCGAAACGAAATAAACATTATTTTGATCCTAAAAAATTACAGAAACAAATATTAGAAGATATTGGACAACAGTTACAGGAGGAACGTCACAAACAAGGGTTAAGTCTGGAGTTGATTTCTGCTGAAACTCGCATTTCTATGGGGTTATTAGAAGCCATAGAAAAAGCAAAATTAGAGGAATTACCAGAGGCTATATATACTCGTAGTTTTATTAAAAAATTTGCAGATTTTTTAGGGTTAGATGGAAAAAGCTTATCAGAAAGTTTTCCTTTGGATAGTAAACCCAAGTCTCAAAGTTCTTCGAGATTTCGTTTTTTATTTCCTGTTTTACAATTTCGTCCGATCCATCTTTATTTTTTATATATTATTATTGTGGTTATTTCCGTTCAGAGCATTTCTAATACCTTAAAACGGGCTGCCACAGAAGGAGCGATCGAAGAATTACCGGTTCCTGTGGTGGTTTCTCCTCCTCCCCCTCCCATACAAAAACCAGTCATTGTTAAGGTTCGTAGTACAGGAAAATCAACCTTAAAAGTTACAGTGGATGGCAAAATGACCTTTGAGGGAACACTAAGCAAAGAAACCCAAAAAACTTGGGAAGCTGATCAAAATATTACCCTAGAAGCGAGTGACGCTGGTTTAATTTTAGTCACATTTAATAATCAAAATGCCAAACGATTAGGTAAATTAGGAGAAAACAAAAAGGTAACTTATTCTATTCCTGATATTTCTAATAATGTAAGGGAACAGGGAACAGGGAACGGGGAAGAGGAAACAGTTAACCAGTCAGAATAAAGGTGTTTACTGATAACTGATCACTGATAACTGTTTAAGGTGCATTTTCCCATTCGGCTGTCAAAGTACGATAATTAAAATCTTTTACCCCTGGATGACAAACGATACAATTTTTAGTGGTAATGGGTTCTGTAAATTCAACCCGAGGATGAAGGATTTTAAAATACTGAGATTGCTCAATATAATAAGGGACTGGGGCATCTTTGAGTAAAATAGGGCGAGAATTGCTTTTCAGATAATCCCACATTAACACTTGACTTAAACGAACGATATTCGGTACAGATGTTCCATAGTGTTTTTGAGGATTTTCTAGAAGTTCTTGCCAGGTTTCTGTGGGTAACACTTCTGGGGGAATGGCAATATGACACCCCGAACAAGTAGAGAGATAGAGTTCTTTTCCGGCTTCAACCGTCGAACGATTTGGCCGAAGGGGCCCGATAGATTGAGATTGCGCTAAGGTATGACTGGGTTTGGCGGCTATTGCTTGGGTAAATGCTGAACCCACACTGATACACCATAAAAGAATCGCCAGAGCAATGACTAAATATAATAAATTTGACCGGTTAAAATGAAAGAATTTTCGGAATTTCAGCATATTTTTTTATCAAATAATCATTTCTTGAATAATTTTATTATGGCTTATATTTTAATCAATTATAGTGCTACGCACTGGGGAATGGGGAATAGGCAAGGGTTCTCCCCCTCACAAAAGGGGGAGTTAGAGGGGGTGGCAATGGTAGGCTGTCAAAGGGTTTCAGAATTGGGAAATGTCAAACACCCTAATGCGTAGTGCTATAACACTCAGAAATCAACAGGGAAGGGTTTAGCAATGCTAAACCCCTACGAGTTTCAAAACGCTAATCTTTTCTCGCTTCTTCTTTGAAAAGAAAAAAAGATAACTATCAGTTGGCCATTAATTTTTGATAACGTCCTAACGCAATTAAAGGAAAATAATGACGGTAGAAATGATAACGGATATAGAAATGACAAGGAAAACCGGTTCCGGTAAACTCGGATTCTTCCCAAGTTCCTTCTTCGGTTTGGGTGTTTAATAAGTAATTAATTCCTCGTTCAATACTATCAGTTTCAAACTGATTTAAGGCTTCTCCTGCATCTAATAAACCGATGAGGGACCAAGCAGTTTGAGACGGGGTACTAACGCCTTTTCCTTTGAGACTAGAATCGTTATAACTCCAGCAGGTTTCCCCCCATCCTCCGTCCTCATTTTGACAGCTTAATAACCAGTTAATTCCTTGTTCGATTTGGGGTCGATGTTTTTCGGGGTTAATAACAGCTAATGCCGATAAAACTCCACTGGTTCCATAGATATAATTCACCCCCCAACGACCGAACCAACTGCCATCTTTTTCCTGTTCTTTGTAAAGATAATTCAGGGCTTTATCGAGGCGATCGCTTGACATTTCTAGGTCGCAACTGCCCACCATTTCCACTACTCTAGCAGTGACATCGGCGGTATTGGGATCGATCATGGCTTTTAAGTCACCATAAGGCACTTCATTTAACCAACCTTGGTTATTATCCACATCAAAAGCGGCCCAACCTCCTGGTTGACATTGCATGGTTTCTATCCATTTTAAACAGCGATCGATGGCGGCTTGTTTACGGCCTTCATCGGGTAATTTTAGTCCATTTAACGCCATGACCACGGTGGCAGAATCATCGATGTCAGGGTAAAAACGATTAGTAAATTCAAAGGCCCAGCCGCCGGGTTTTCCTGTTTTATTTTTAACTGCCCAGTCTCCATATTCAAGGACTTGTTTATCTAATAACCATTTTCCTGCTTTAACTAAAGAAAAATGATCGTTAGGTAATCCTGAATCTGTCAAAGCGCGTACACACCAGGCCGTATCCCATACAGGAGAGACACAAGCTTGCACCCGATAAGTGTCGTTTTCTTCGATAGAAAAGCGATCAATGGCTTCAAAACCTCGTTGAACAGAAGGATCATTAACATCATAATTTAAGACGCGAAAGGCTAACAAAGAATTAACCATTGGGGGCATAATTCCGCCCCAATCTCCTGTTTCTTGTTGATGGTTTAACATCCATCTTTGGGCTGCTTGAAGTCCTTTTTTTCTAAAGGGAACTAAGTCAACTTTTTCAGCGAATTTGAAGACCTTATCTAACCCCAGAAAAATGTCACCCCAATTGTTATTTTTCGGTAATTCATACTTGACATTTTCGATGCCTTCTGCGTATAACTCATCGAGATTAAAGATAGGATCAACGGCAAAAACAGGCTTATCATTAAAGACAATAATGAGAGGAACCGTGCTTTCTCTTGCCCAACTTGCCATTTCATAGATAGTAAACGGAAAACTATCAGGAAATAACATGATCCAGGGGGGAATTGAAGGGATTCCTTTCCAGCTATAACAACCAATTAAAGCAAGATGAAACTTAGTAAAAATTCGGGTTTTACTAATACCCCCTTTACTAATAATAAAATCTTTAGCCCGAAGTAAAGCCGGGTCATCTTGGGGAACCCCTAATAAACGCAGGGCCATGTAAGCTTCAACGGAGGTGCTAATTTCTCCCCCGTCTCCATAGAAGAGTTCCCATCCTCCCTGTTCCCGTTGTTGCTGACGTAGATAAGCTTCAACTTTGTGTAGGGGGCGAGTTTGATCGGTTCCCCAGATTTTATGGAGTAGCACTGTTTCGGCCGTTAGGGTAATATTAGACTCTAATTCGGCCCACCAGTAGCCTTGAGGATATTGTCGGGACAGTAAATAATTTTGGCTGGCCGTGATGGCCTCCTTGAGGGATAAAGGGGATTGATAAGTCTGTCTATCTCGCGTTTGCATCGTTAATTCCGTTACACTCCTTCGATATTTCTTGTGGTCCACTGTGTGGGTTTAAATCAGCAACCCATAAGTCTATTTGTCCTACGGGTTCAACATTTTTAAATTATAGTTCTTTCTCCATAAGCCAGAAGAATCTCAATAACTTACTCTCAGTCCCTGACAAACATCGGAATTAAGGAAGATTAAGCAATTTTTTTTTGGCCTGAGTCTAGTCCTTTGGGAAAACTTAAGATAGATTAATAAACTATAGTCTTTTGTCACGGAGTACGGGGTTGTGAGTTTTCAAGAGTTTTGTTTATTGTTAGTTTCGGTATTAACCAGTGCGATGGGGCAATTATTCCTAAAAATGGGAGCCACCAAATTAGGCAAAGTCGATGGGAGTAACGCAGTCAGTCATATTTTAAATATCATCCTAACGCCAGAACTCATCTTAGGACTCTCCTGTTATGGTTTAGGTGCGATCGCTTATATTCTTCTATTAACCCGTGTTAATTTGAGCGTTGCGGGGCCTTCGGCTTCGATTATTTACGTCTTCTCTGTGTTAATTGGTTATTTTGTCTTTAAAGAAACCATCCCCATTCATCGGGCCTTTGGCTTAGGGTTTATTATCTGTGGGGTGATTTTAGTGGTTTGGAAAGCCAGTTAAAAAGAAATTTCTTTGACCCCCTTGCGTAAATCTAGTTAGCTGTGCTACGATAGTTAATCGTTGAGAAAAACAAGGGCTTGTAGCTTAGTGGATTAGAGCGTGTGGCTACGGACCACAAGGTCGGGGGTTCGAGTCCCTCCAAGCCCGTCAATATTAAACAAAATGAGTGATATGCGAGTTATTTCGACAGATAACGCTCCTGCCCCTGTGGGTCCCTATAATCAGGCGATCGCAGCCCAAGGGCAGTTATTATTTATCTCTGGACAAATTCCCTTAGACCCCAAAACGGGGCAACTGGTTGGGGACACTGATATTAGTCAGCAAACCCAACAAGTGATGAAAAATATAGAAGCGATATTAAAAGCAGCGGGGGCAAATTGGCAGAATGTGGTTAAAACCACTGTTTTTCTGAGCAATTTAGAAAACTTCGCCCCTATGAATCAAGTTTATGCTCAATATTTCCCAGAAGCGACCGCACCGGCTCGAGCTTGTGTAGAAGTATCCCGTCTTCCTAAGGATGTTTTAGTCGAGATCGAATGTATTGCGGTCATTTCTTAGGTTAGACCTTAAATTAAATCAAACTGATGGCAAATGACCCCACACACCGCCGCTAAGACGGTAATTCCTAAAGCAAGAAACGGGTTTTGGCCTTGGGCAACCGCAAAGGAAGTAACAATACCAGCACCTAAACCAGCCGTTAAAGCAGCACTGACGTAGTCTTTATCTGTGTTTTTCTTATACATAGAGTTTGCTCGATTGCTTTCATACAATATTTTTGACGTTGCTCAAACGTAACATTCTCTTGCCCCGGACTGTAAGGAAATGGGTCGAATTGCAATCAAGCTTTAAATTTAGCCATATTTCTTAACAATAGCTGACCATAGAAGATCCTCTATTTTAGGACCGATGTAATAATGACGGTAATGGTTGCGCTGGCAATTAAAGTAAAAGCGAGTTGCACAACCCATTGTGTTGCTTGTCGATAGTCGGAAAAACGCTCATCAAACCGCTTCATTTCTGATGATAAGGTTTCAACATCGGATGCTAAGTGTTCGACATCAGAGGATAAGTGTTCAACATCAGATGTCAGTTTTTCTACATTACCTGTAAGTTTATCCAGTTTTTGGATGACATCGGTTAAAGTGGGTTCTGGGTTAGGGGTTGTGGTCATTATTTTTCTTGAACATATCTCCTTGACAACTGCTTCAATATAACTTTATCTTAGCCTATTTTTTAGAGGACAGAAGGCTAACTCTGGTGTTGATTTATCTTATTTAATTTATATGTTTACCTTTTGATAAATCATAGGTTTAGCTCTGTTAAAGAGTTATGAGCACCAGAGTTAGTATGAATGGTTTAATTTAGACTAAAGTATTCATTTTGAGGATAAACACTAACAATGGTATTTCCGACTTCAAAAAACATTCCATCTTGTTCTGTTTTAGCAATTTTTAGATTGGGATATTTTCCATTAAGTTCATCGCTAGTAAGTCCCTTGACATTAATTTCATCTGGAAGTAGTCCTGTTGCACCAATATAGAACACTAATGGAGATACACTATATCGATAAATTTTCTCAACATAATTATCTAACTTTTGTTTAGCGTCGGTTAAAGCATCAATATAACTGTCATGACTAACGGATTGAGAATTCCATTTTAGAGGTAATATTGTTAATAATTTATCAGCCCCTATTTTTTCTAAAATCGGTTTAAGACTGTCATTGTTTTCTATGCCTAAAAAATTATCGAATAAAGGTTGCATTACCTCATCAATTTTAGTCAGTTTAGTTCGAGAAGAAAGGGTTTTGTGACCAAAAACAAGATTTTGTTGTAAGGTCATGCTAAAAGTAGGTTTTTTTGATTTTTTCTCCTGTTTCTTGATCGTAAGCTTCATAGATACGTTCTAGAAATTTATTTGCAGAATGTAGTTTACTGAAATTGAGAATTTCTGTGGTGCCAATATCAATTTTATAACTAACTCTTGAATCCACTGTTCCTTGAGTTAATGCTTGTTTTAAATCTGTATATTCTGTGGTTGTCGGAAAATTTAAGTACAGATTCTTAGACAGATAATATTGTTTTAATTCATCTAATTGTTCGGAGGTATAAACATTAGATTCTTCTTTGAGATGGGCTGATAAAATACTACTGAGAATTTTGGCTTGTAATAACTCTTCAAATACTCCCTCTATACTACCATAACTATCTGCAAAATTCACCAAAGGAAGATTATCTAAACGCACATCGTATTCACAACGAAAATCATATTGATCTACTAATTGGCCTTCTTTTTCTAAAACTCCTTTTGCTTTTAATTCTTCAAACACTTGTTTATTATTAATTTTGACGCGCAAAGATTGAATATTGATTTCTCCATCACCGACTAAAGTATAATTGTTATAAACATTTAAGTCATTGACTAAAATTCCAGCTACTTCTGTGATTTGTTTGTCATCTTCTACTCTAACTAATTTTACTTTGCGGGTAACTAACATATTAATGTTTGCTGTATTCCGATTAATTTCAAACGTTCCCATTTTGACATATTCCCCTCCATCAATTGTTTCTGTTTTAAAGCTAGGTTCAACTAAATTACCATCTTTATCTCTTTTACCTTTAATTCTTTTTAATCCTCGTCTTTGATAATTATCTTGTAAATGCTTGAGATTGAGAATGATATTATTATTATGGGTTTCTAAAATATTTAAAATCTCCATAACTGTTGGTTTATTGCTAATTTCAACTCCGTCTAAAATTTCATGGGATTCTAAAGTTGATGGATTGAATATGACTTGTTCAACGTCTTGAGTAAATTCGGAAATTTCTTGATTTGTTAATGCTTTAGCGTGTTTTTTAATTAAGGTTTTATCAAAGGTACTCACTAATCCATATTTAGCGGTATTAATGTTACCTTCTGATAAGTTGCCTTTAACAAAAGCAAAAACAGATTCGTCTTGTTGTTTAATGGGAACATCGCTTAACTTATTATATTCTTCTTGGGTAATTTTTTTGTATTTATAAAAGGTTCCTTCATCTTCTGTTTTGAGTCCAATAATTCTTAAGGTTTCTGATGATCCATTAATTTTCTTAGCTGTTTTAGAGACAAAGACTTGATAATCATACTCCTTAATCAAGGTTTCTTCAATGGGTGGTGTAACAGAACCAATTAACAGTTCAGACGTTTCTGAAATAGAGTCATAAATCTCTTTAATATTCTTCGTTTTTAAGCAAGAACCTGATAAATTATTGGAAATTTTCGAGAGTAATTTAAAGTCAGCATAAGAGTAAGAAATTGTGTTGACAAAGACATTAAATTTACTTAATTCTTGATTAAGTTGTTCTAAATGACGAGATTCTCCATTATAGCTAGGATGATTTGCATAACCGTCACTATGTAGAGTAATAGCGGTTAATTCCCCTTGTTCTCCTGGGGTTACAAACTCTTCAATTAGGGTTTTTGCCATTTCTAAAGATTGAGAAATACAAGTTAATCCTCTGGTTCGTATGGCTTTAATTTCTTGGAGATAAGATGAGTCTTTTTCCATTATTTTTGTAATGGGAATTCTGTGACGTTCTCCCTCCGTTAACCGCTTGGGCGGTATAACGGGGGCTTCTAAAACAGAGATAACTGCATATACTCAGTTCCAGAAGTTTCCTGCTTCACAGGCTGTCCACTGACTAAGCCTCCACAGGCAGACGGGATGAGACCCACCCCATGTATTTGCAATGCCTTTTTTATAATATTAACTGCGGCGTTTTCATCCCTATCCATTGTCAAATTACATTTCGGACATTCATGTAATCTAACTGATAGTGTTTTCGGAACTTTATGACCACAGCTTGAGCAATTTACTGTCGTTCCATGAGGACTAACTTTGACAAACCAAACGCCGCGTTTTACCGCCACTGCTTCTAATTTTGTTAAGAAATTTCCCCAAGCGACATCTAAAATACTCTTAGCCAATTTAGTTTTAGCTAACCCTTTGATGTTTAAGTCTTCACAAGCAATAAAATCATAATTATTGACCAACCAATGTGCTGTTTTGTAGTGCCAGTCTTTTCGATATCTAGCAATTTTTTGATGAGTTAAAGCTATTCTTTTTTGTTGTTTCTCATAGTTTTTTGACCCTTTATTTTTTCTGGCTAATTTACGTTGTTGACGAGCTAAATGCTTTTGTCGATTGCGATAAATCTTTTTAACAGCAACTGTTTTTCCTTGACTGGTAGTCAAAAACTCTTTTAATCCTACATCAATTCCAACTGCTGATTTGATATTATCTATGGGAATAACATTCGGAATCGTCTCATCTTCTGCTGTAATACAGACATAGTATCCATCTGCTTTTTTAACGATTGTAGCTGTTTTAAGAATAAAACTTTCAGGAATCGGACGATGGATTACAACTGGTATAGCTCCCCATTTTTTTGTCCAAAGACAATTATTTTGAAACTTGATAACAGCTTTGGGATGATTAACTCTCGAAAAACTAAAAGACCTTAATTGACCAGCTTTTTTAAATCTAGGTCGCCCTCCTCTTTTACCTTTTTTATCTGGAACTAACCATCTTTTCCAGGCTTTTTCTAATCTTTGAAGATTCATCTGTTGAACTTCGCAGTAGATATTTTTGTAGTCAGGAAAGAGAGTTTTTGTCTGTTTTAAATCTGATTGTTGAGTGTAATAATTAACTTTTTCTGGTATTTCTCCTATGGTTTCACTAATTAAACTGCATCTATCAATAGCACATCGAGTCCGTCTTAACCAGTCCAAACGCTGACCTAGCGCATAGTTCCAGTGACGACGTAAAAGTTCTAACCACTGGTTTATACACTCTGCTTGCTTTTGATTAGGCTTGATTCGGTACTCAAATGTCAGTATCATAATACTATTATTGTAGCACTTATCGTTGTTAATGAACAATAGTTATAGTAAAGAAATAGGTCAGTTTACTTACTTGCCGTACATATTGTCTTAGTGACTAAATATCGG
>NZ_PRLH01000205.1 GCF_003013815.1 Cyanothece sp. BG0011
CCATGTATTTGCAATGCCTTTTTTATAATATTAACTGCGGCGTTTTCATCCCTATCCATTGTCAAATTACATTTCGGACATTCATGTAATCTAACTGATAGTGTTTTCGGAACTTTATGACCACAGCTTGAGCAATTTACTGTCGTTCCATGAGGACTAACTTTGACAAACCAAACGCCGCGTTTTACCGCCACTGCTTCTAATTTTGTTAAGAAATTTCCCCAAGCGACATCTAAAATACTCTTAGCCAATTTAGTTTTAGCTAACCCTTTGATGTTTAAGTCTTCACAAGCAATAAAATCATAATTATTGACCAACCAATGTGCTGTTTTGTAGTGCCAGTCTTTTCGATATCTAGCAATTTTTTGATGAGTTAAAGCTATTCTTTTTTGTTGTTTCTCATAGTTTTTTTGACCCTTTATTTTTTCTGGCTAATTTACGTTGTTGACGAGCTAAATGCTTTTGTCGATTGCGATAAATCTTTTTAACAGCAACTGTTTTTCCTTGACTGGTAGTCAAAAACTCTTTTAATCCTACATCAATTCCAACTGCTGATTTGATATTATCTATGGGAATAACATTCGGAATCGTCTCATCTTCTGCTGTAATACAGACATAGTATCCATCTGCTTTTTTTAACGATTGTAGCTGTTTTAAGAATAAAACTTTCAGGAATCGGACGATGGATTACAACTGGTATAGCTCCCCATTTTTTTGTCCAAAGACAATTATTTTGAAACTTGATAACAGCTTTGGGATGATTAACTCTCGAAAAACTAAAAGACCTTAATTGACCAGCTTTTTTAAATCTAGGTCGCCCTCCTCTTTTACCTTTTTTATCTGGAACTAACCATCTTTTCCAGGCTTTTTCTAATCTTTGAAGATTCATCTGTTGAACTTCGCAGTAGATATTTTTGTAGTCAGGAAAGAGAGTTTTTGTCTGTTTTAAATCTGATTGTTGAGTGTAATAATTAACTTTTTCTGGTATTTCTCCTATGGTTTCACTAATTAAACTGCATCTATCAATAGCACATCGAGTCCGTCTTAACCAGTCCAAACGCTGACCTAGCGCATAGTTCCAGTGACGACGTAAAAGTTCTAACCACTGGTTTATACACTCTGCTTGCTTTTGATTAGGCTTGATTCGGTACTCAAATGTCAGTATCATAATACTATTATTGTAGCACTTATCGTTGTTAATGAACAATAGTTATAGTAAAGAAAATAGGTCAGTTTACTTACTTGCCGTACATATTGTCTTAGTGACTAAATATCGGAGAAAAGTCATTACCCCTGACATCCTATCTCGTCTGCAACGAATTTTCACAGATACTTGCAGTAAATGGGATTGTCGATTAGTAGAATTTAATGGTGAAACAGACCATGTTCATCTACTTGTTGAGTTTAATCCTAAAGTTCAACTTAGTAAATTTATTGCTAATTTAAAAAACTGTTTCTTCTCGTTTAATCAGAAAAGATTTTTCAGATCATTTAACTCAATTTTATGGACAAAAACCTGTGTTCTGGACTGGTTCTTATTTTATTGCTACTTGCGGTGGTGTAACGATTGAACAACTTAAACAATATGTTGAAAAACAACAATCTCCTGTTTAAAAGGACTCCCTATGGTCGGTTTATTTTTTGGTCGGTAATTCCCCTCCCCCTAACATTCGTATAAGGGGAGACCCCTTACCGACATTTAAGTTGGAAAAAGTGCAACTGCTAATGAACTTGTCGAGATTAGTGACAGAGTTATCAAATATTTGAGACAAATTTTAGAAAATATTAATGAATATCTGGATAATGAAGAATATTTGGATCAAAGATAAAAGAAGATGTTTAGATTATTAAATACTTTTTAAAAATTAATTTACTTAGTTTACCCATTTTTAAAAGTTAAGGTGGGCATTGCCCACCCTACTATCTTATTCTACTCCTTCAATTTTGTCCTCAACTTCTTGGTACAATTCCTGCAGTCTTTCTAAGTTTTCTGCGGAGGTTTCCCAATAACCTCGTCCGTTAACTTCGAGTAATGTACCGACCATTTTGCGGAAAGAATTTGGGTTTAAATTCATCAGACGTTTACACATTTCTTCATCTTCAATGAAGGTTGTATTTACGTCTTCATACACCCAGTTATCTACTGCATCTGCGGTTGCACTCCATCCCATTGTATTCACTAACCGCTTAGAAAGTTCCCTCACACCTTCGTAACCATGGGATAACATTCCTTCGTACCATTTAGGGTTTAATAACTTGGTACGTGCGTCTAAACGGACGGTTTCAGAGAGGGTACGAACCTGTGCATTAGCAGTAGTAGTATCGGCAATATAAGCAGAGGGTTTTTTACCGTCTCCTCGTAAGTTTGCCACCACTTTTGTGGGATCAGAGTCAAAATAATGGGACACATCCGTTAAACTAATTTCCGAAGAATCTAAGTTTTGGAAGGTTGCATCTGCCGTTTTTAACGCTGATTCAAACACTTTGCGGTTATCTTTCATTATACCAGGATTGTCTGAATCGAAGGCGAAACTTTTACGGTTGAGATACATATCTTGTAACTCTTTTTCTTCTTCCCAACTGCTATTTTCTACCGCTAAGTTAACGTTAGAAGAGTAGGAACCAGAAGCGTTGGAAAAGATACGGGTAGCTGCTTCACGCAGGTTTATTCCCATTTCATCAGCTTGCTGTAAAGCGTGTTTACGAACATAGTTCATTTCGATGGGTTCGTTTGCTTCTGCTGCCATTTTAACCGCTTGATCTAATAAGTTCATTTGGTTAATAAAGAGGTCACGGAATACACCCGAACAGTTGACGACAACATCAATACGAGGTCTTCCTAATTCTTCGAGGGAAATTAACTCTAATTTATTGACCCTTCCTAATGCGTCGGGTACGGGTTTAACTCCTACCATCCACATAATTTGTGCCAGGGACTCACCATAGGTTTTGATGTTATCTGTACCCCATAATACACAAGCAATGGTTTCGGGATAATTGCCACCATTATCGATTTTTTGACGTGCGATGAGACGATCTACAACTATTTTTGCAGACTTGACCGCAGCTAGAGTAGGAATGGACTGAGGATCTAACGCATGGATGTTTTTACCGGTGGGTAAAACGTTGGGGTTACGGATAGGATCACCACCAGGACCAGGTAATACATATTCCCCTTCTAATGCTTTTAGTAACCCTCCTAATTCATTATCGGCACAAACCTGTTCTAAGCAAAATTCTAGGTACTCAAACAAGGGTTTTAACTTATCTTGATCGACTTTTGTGTAACCTAAATCGTGTAAAGTTGCCACCCAGGGAGCCTTTTTACCCATGTTAAAAAAGTTAAGCTTGGATACAAGAGATACCCTTCCTTCTGCATCTATCTGTTCTTTGACTAAAGATGCGACCGCTTCACGGGTGGCTAAAGTGATTTGTTGTAGCAATTCCACATCTTCTAAAATACCCCGATCGCTGTTTTGATAGACCTCTTCAATATCTCGGTCTAAACTATCAGCAATAATGCGAGGTAAGGAAGTAATTCCTTCTTCTTCTCGGTCTAAGGATGCAATGTTTACCAAAGTTGCGATCGCTTCTTCTGCGGTGGGAGGTTTACCCACAACATGGAGTCCACAAGGCAATAAACGAGATTCAATTTCCATCAATTTTCGGTAAACTAAACCGACAATATTATCCCGTTCTTCTTGGGTCATGTCTTTAGCATCCACATCAGGAATATCGATATCCTGATCTAAATTCACTAAGCGACATTTATCCATGATGGTGTTAACAATAGGAACACCCCGACCCCCATCTTTTAAGGTTTGATAAGAACCAATTAACTCACTTAATTCTTGCAGTCCTTTGTATAACCCTGCATTCTCGGCAGGAGGGGTTAAATAAGAGATGGTTTCTGCATAGCTGCGTCGTTTGGCAATGGTGGCTTCACTGGGATTATTGGCCGCATAATAGTATAGGTTGGGAATGTTTCCGATAAGACTATCGGGATAACAATCACCGGACATACCCATCTGTTTTCCTGGCATAAATTCCAGAGAACCGTGGGTTCCGAAATGTAGAACCGCGTCGGCTTTCCAAACTTGGTTTAAATAGGTGTAATAAGCAGCAAAACCATGATGAGGACTAGCGGATCTTGAAAACAGTAACCGCATGGGATCACCTTCATAACCAAAGGTGGGTTGTACCCCAATAAAGACGTTACCAAAGTGTTTCCCATAGATCAGTAAATTTTGTCCATCGCTGTTTAAATGTCCAGGAGGGGGTCCCCAGTTTTCTTCTAACTTCACAGAATAGGGGGTTAACCGTTCATATTGCTCCACAGACATCCGATGGGCTATATTTAACTCAGGAGAAGCATATTGTGCCTGTGCGTCGTGTATCACCGCTTCCATGAGTTCTTTAGGAGACTCAGGAATATCCTGCACATCGTATCCATTCCCCTGTAAGGCTTTAAGAACTTCATAAATAGACCCAAATACGTCTAAATAGGCGGCAGTTCCCACATTTCCCTTATCGGGGGGGAAACTAAACACCGTAATCGCCACTTTTTTATCGAGTTTAGGCTTCTTCCGTAGGGTAGCCCATTTCATGGCCCGTTGGGCCACTGCTTCGATGCGATCTTGTAATGCGATCGCTCGTCCTGTGTTTCCGTCCCGTCCTGAGAGTATAATGGGTTCGATGGCCCCGTCTAGTTCAGGAATAGCTATTTGTAAGGCGACTTGGATCGGATGTAACCCGAGATCGCTTTCTTCCCATTCCTCTGTGGTTTGGAAGACTAGGGGTAACGCACACATATAGGGACGGTTGAGGCGTTTTAAGGAGTCGATCGCTTTAGGATGATCCTGACGCGCTGGGCCTCCGACTAAAGCGAAACCCGTCAAGGATACTACCGTATCAACAATAGGAACCCTCTCTTTATCCCCTTTCCAGAAATAAGCTTCTACGGGTTTAGAAAAGTCCAACCCCCCAGCAAACACAGGGATTACTTTTGCCCCCATACATTCTAATTCTTGCACCATAGCGACATAATGAGCATCATCTTTGGTAACAAGATGAGTCCGTTGTAAAATTAGTCCGACACAAGGGGCCAGAGGATCTTTTAAATCATCAGAAATATCACTGCGATTGTTATACCATTCGAGATAAGACGGCACATCCTCAAACATTTTCATGGACAAAGGATGCCAAATACCCATGTCAGGGTAAACGATGGGTTCTTTGTAGTCAACCTGTTTATCTCCAAACAGATCCGGATAAGAATATTTATGAGCTAACATGACTAAGAAGTTCTCTAAGTTTTCAGAGGAACCCCCTAACCAATATTGGAAACTTAACATAAAATTGCGAGCATCTTGGGCTTTTTCTACCGGTAGATACTTCAACACTTGAGGCAGGGTTCGCAATAATTTTAACATTGCATCCTGGAAACTTGCCCCGGAATTTTCCTTACGTTTGCGCATAAATTGGGCGATCGCACTTTTGGACTGTCCCAACTGGGCCATAGAAAAGCTACCCAACTTATTTAACCGCATCACTTGCGGCATTGAAGGGAAAACCACCACCGCATCTAGGTTATCACGGTGAGGCTTAACCGCTTCAACCACTTTATCCGCTAAGTCTTCGATGAAAATTAAAGAAGCAATAAATAAGTTGGCTTCTGCTACATCTCGTTTAAATTCTTCATAATTTTCAGGATTCCTCAGTTCTTCTATTAAATAACCACTTATTTCAATGGCTAACTTCGGATTCTTCTTGTTAATGGCTTTAACGGCCGCCGAAAGGGAACTTTGATACTGAGGTTCTAACACCACATAGACCACCTTTAGCAAAGAACGACCATTGGTTGCCTCTGGAACGATATGGCGAATGGTGGACTTGACATGGGTAAACATATATGATAAGGCTCCTTTGTTTTTATGATGGTCTAAATAAGTTGGGAACACGGCAACATCCAAGGAGAACGTTAGGCCCCCAAATCAAATAACACTCCTCTGTGTTTGTATCAGAAAATGAGGCCGAATGGAGTGTTTACTCCATGATTTGACACATTTTGTAAAGAAAAATGACATATTTTGTTACAAATATTGACAAATTTAGTGAGTGTTTACTCAAGTTTATATTTACAAAATTTATTTATTTTATTCTTGACAAATTAACTATTAAATGTATTTAATTTCATTATTGATGAAAGACAATAGATATTATAGACTTGACGGGTTATTGTCATTTAAG
Organism: Cyanothece sp. BG0011; assembly: GCF_003013815.1. Taxonomy (GTDB): domain Bacteria; phylum Cyanobacteriota; class Cyanobacteriia; order Cyanobacteriales; family Microcystaceae; genus Crocosphaera. The sequence goes on from NZ_PRLH01000205.1 coordinate 6,250, forward strand.
GGATTAGTTATAATAAATGTAGATGTATTAACTTGAAGCGAACAAAAATAAATAATATGCAAAAGATTGATTTAAAAGAAGCAACGGATAAATTAGAAGAATTAATAAGAAAAGCAGCACAAGGGGAAGAGGTTATCATTATTAATAATGATGGACAACCTTTTCAAATTTTGCCTTTAAAATCACAAAAACCTAGGCCAAAATTCGGAAGTGCAAAAGGTTTAATTGAAATGTCAGATGATTTTGATGAATCTTTAAATGAGTTTGATGAATATACACCATGAAACTATTACTTGATACTCATGCTTTTTTGTGGTTTATTGCTGGTAGTTCAAAACTTAGTCAAAATGCTAGAGTTTTAATTGAAGACCAAAGTAATGAACGTTTTTTGAGTATTGCTAGTCTATGGGAGATAGCTATTAAGGTAAGTATTGGTAAGCTTAAATTACAATTATCTATATCTGATTTAGTAAGAGATCAAGTGTATGACAATGATATAAAATTACTAGGGATTAGTCCTCAACATTTAGATACACTCAAACAGCTAGACTTTAATCATAAAGATCCTTTTGATCGTCTAATAATTGCTCAAGCAATAACAGAAAATTTAACTATTCTTAGTGTTGACTCTGTATTTGATAATTATCCTATCACAAGATTATGGTAAAAATTTAGTAATTAAGAGAAAAATGACCAATATTCTAGAATATATTAAAAACTATTCTTATTTAGTTGAATTTTCAGCAGAAGATAATGCTTATTTAGCTAAATGTTTAGAGTTAGGAGTTATGGCACATGGTGATAGTCAAGAAGAAGCAATACAAGAAATTAAAGAAGCGGTTAGGGTTCATTTATTGATGTTACTAGAAGATGGGGAGCAGATTCCTGAACCTAAATCAATTAGAGTTAAGTTATAATCTATTATTTTTTTCATTCATTATCTATTCAGTATCTATTAATTAAATTCATCTGGAAGGTAATTCAAGTATTTCTGCATGAGCAAGTCTAACTGCTTTGTTAAATTGAAATTGTAATTTTCTAATGTCTTCAAGGTTGCCCTGCTTGTTTTTTTGAAGATTACCGATTAAGCTAAAAAGCTGTTTAGCTTTGTCTAAAACCTTATAACCGTGTTTGTGGGAAAATTGTGTATAATTCTTAATTTCCCAGTCTAGATACTCTAATCTTCTTAACGCTTCTCGTAGTTTTATCTCCTTTTCATGCAGTTCATTTTCCCAACCAGAAAGTTGTTCTTCACTAATTCGGATCGCTTGGGATAGATAAACGACAATATCAGTAATGCTTGAGTTATAGTTATGACAAACATTCAAAAGTTTATCTGCCCACCAAGTTTGCCAATCTTTTTCTTTTGATAAAATAGATTTAGCATTCTCCAACTTTCGATTAATAACGATTCCAAAAATAAGAATTATTACAGGAGTCAAAAAAGAAGCTATAAGTTTTAGTATTTCTAGTGTCAATTGAGTAGAGTTATTCATAATGATTCATTTTTAGAGTGCGATCTCTTATTTTGTAGTTTACATTACCTAGAGTATAATATACGCTAACTTGTATATTCTAGACCATTCACTTAGACAAGATTTAATATTTATTTTAAGATCAGCTTCTTAAAGCTTTAACCAAAGTTTGAAAATTAGGAATTTTGAACATAATTTGAGCAATAAACTTCATACTTAGTATTCTCAAAATTCAGTAAAGAGTTAACATTAATCATAAAATTACCAGTTAGAATGGTAAAAAGAAATCTAATTAGTATTAATAACAATGCAAAAAATACAACAATTTACAGCAATTATTGACAGAGAAGGAGAGGGGGAGAACCATTGCCTATTCCCTATTTCTTTTAGTGTAAATAATTGTGCGATCGCGTCCTTGATCTTTGGCTGCATAAAGGGCAAGATCGGCATGATGTACCACTTCTTCTCCAGTGGTGCCATGACTAGGAAAACTTGCAACACCGACGGATACCGTTACCCCGTTTAAATGATGTTGTTGATAGCGAAAATTAAGACGTTTTATTTTTCGTCTGAGGGTTTCTGCCCGTTGATAAGTATTCTCTAAACTAGCATAGGGAAAAATCAAAATAAATTCTTCTCCCCCATAGCGACAAGCAATATCTGACTCGCGAATATTATTCTTTAAAAATTCTCCAATTTCCTCTAACACCACATCCCCTAACCCATGACTATAATTATCGTTAATTTGTTTAAAATGATCAATATCCATTAAAATAATACCAATTTCTGTTTGATATCTTTCAGCTTGAGCGATTTCTTTTGTTAGAAATTCATAAAGATAACGACGGTTAAATAATCCCGTTAAAGAATCTCTAATACTTTGTTCTTTTAAATCTTCTTGTAACTTTAAATTGGCTAAAGATAAGGTAATATAATCACTCACCGTTTCCGTTAGATGTTCCGTTTCTGGGGTTAATTTACTTTGATCAGTGGCACTAATATGGAGAATTCCCAAGGTTTTTCCTTGAGCGATAATAGGATAACATAAGGTAGCTTTAGTCAATAAATTGGTTTCAACATGAGGACAAAATAATTGACTATGAGTGACATCATTATAATGGGCTTTTCCCTGACGTAATGCCCAACATTCAGAGATTCTAAATTCTTTTTTACTATTGAGATAATCCCCAGAATAGGAGACTAAACTAGCAAGGGTTTGCTGATCATTGAGTTGATAAATGCCTAAAGAACAATCGGGAAATAAAGGTTGAATTAAATCCGCTAAAATATTATAAGCTTCTTCTAAATTATTACAAGCTTGTAAATATTGACTCACTCGATTTAATAGGGTTCTTTCTTGGTTTTGTTTGGCCAGTTTTTCAACAATTGCCTTTAATTGCTCATTAGTATTTTTGAGTTGTATTTCTGTTTCTTTTCTTTCTTGAATATCTTCAACAATTCCCATGAGGTAATCAGGACGACCATCTTTTTTGTTAATGATAGAAACTGTGAGATTAATCCACACTAATTTCTCATTAATACCCATTAGTCTTTGTTCTAATATTAATGTTTTTATCTGATAATTTAACAGTTTTTTGAGTTGTTTTTGATAGAAGGGTAAATCTTCAGGACAAATAATTTCTTCTAAGGTCTTTTCTTGTAATTCTTCTGGTAAATAACCTGTAATTTGAGAAAATTTATGATTAAATCTTAAGAATTCTCCCACCAAATTAATATGATAAATTCCCACGGCTGCCTGTTCAAAGGTTCCTCTAAATCGTTGTTCACTTTGTTCTAATTCTCGACGCAGTTTAATTCTTTCAATGGCTAAATAAAGTGATTTATGTAAACTTTCTGGGGTTAAATTATCTTTAATTAAGTAATCTTGTGCGCCATTTTTCATGGCTTCGACGGCAACAGTTTCGTTACCGACTCCCGTTAACATAATAATAGCAAAGTGACTATAAAAAAATTTGTGCTGTAATTGTTTTAAAAATTCGATTCCATCCACATCAGGTAAACGAAAATCCAATAAAACCCCATCAACGTGAACCGTCTTTAAAATCTCTAATCCTTCCTTTCCTGATGAAGCTTCTAATACATGATAATTTTGCTCATTTTGGTTGCTTAGATAGCGTTTAAAGACAAACCTATCCTCTTGATTATCATCTATAATTAATACGGTAAAAGGTTGAGGGAACATATATCATAAAGTCTATTTAGGAGGAAGAACAACAATATTAAACCAATATTCCCAAAGAGTCTGAATTGTCTTTTTTAGGTGACCAATATCCATTGGTTTAAGGATATAACTTTTTGCACCCTGTTTATAACAAAAATTAATATCTTTGGGATCGTTAGAACTACTGAAAATCAGAATCGGAATGTTTTCCCATTGAGGGTTTTCTCGAATATGGATTAATATTTCTCTTCCATCAAGACCCGGTAAATTTAAATCAAGAAGAATTAAAGACGGATAATCACTCTGATGATCGTCAACAGTAGAATCAATCTCTTGTAAAAATTGTAACGCTTCTTCTCCATTTCGGCAACGTTTAACCGGATGTTCTTGAAGAAAAGGTCGACTAAATCGTAAAAAGGCGGTAAAGTCTTCGTCGCTGTCTTCAACTAACAATAAAAAGGATTTAGAAACTAAATTTGACATTAAAACAATTGATGATTAGGTTAATGTAAAGTAAAAAGTCGTACCTGTATCTACAATAGAATCAAGCCAAATCTTTCCCCCGTGACGTTCTATAATTTTTTGAACAATGGTTAAACCAATTCCTGTCCCTCCTCCATATTTTTCAGGGGGATGTAATCGTTTAAATATTTGAAAAATCTTCCTTTGGTGTTCAGAAGAAATTCCAATTCCGTTATCTCGAACATAAAAAATGAATGGCGGATCATTTAACTGATGTAGTTGGTGATGAGAAAATTTAGATAACATCTCTGTTTCGTTTAAATAACCAATTTCAATGATTTTGTCTTCTTTATCATTATATTTTATACTATTACTAAGCAAATTTATATACAAGTCATATAATCTTGCGCCGTCAGCTTTAATAATAGGTAGAGGACGAGGAATATTTAAGGTAACTGAGTTTTCTTCCCATCTTCCTTTGATCATATCTAAGACTTGTTCGATCACTTCATTAAGGTTAACTTCTTCATAGGAAAAATTAGCTCTTCCCAGTCTCGAATATTCGAGTAAGGAGTCAAGAAGATTGGCCATTTTTTTACTTAAACGTACTAGGGTTTCTAACTGATAGACTCCATCTTTATCTAAGCGATCGCCATAATCTTCTAGAAGAAAGTTAGCATAATTATAAATTCCTCGCAAGGGTTCTTTAAGATCATGGGAAGCAATGTAAGCAAACGCATCTAAATCTTGATTTTTTTGTTGTAATTCATAATTTAATTGGTTCAGTTGATTCATTTCTTGAAATCCAATTTCTAACATAGATTTTCTTAACCCAAAAGCAGTTTCTATTTCAATAGTTTGCCAAGGTAAAGATTTTCCATCGACAATTTCTTGCCACTGTTTAAAAGAATGTCTCGGATGCAATTTTTGATTCTTATCAAGATAAACCAGTTGATTAGGACTACCTGCCCAATTGACCATGTGTTTTTGTTCTTGTCTAAACCATAAAATATATTGCCAAGGATTATTAGATAAACTCATTACTAAAACCCCACTAGCAATGGTTTTATAAGCTTCGGATTTCTTATAAATTTTGGGCAGTTGATTAGTATAAAATATGGGTTGATGATAATTATTTTGTATCCATTCAATTAACTCAATTACTTGTTGTTTACGAGGACAGCGTCCCAGGGTATCGTAATGATCTCCGAGATAAATTCCTAATCCTTCAGCTTCAAATAAATCTAAAAACTGACGCTTATATTGTCTTAAATTTTCAAATAAATTCTGTTTATTGGAAATTATTTGAATTAAATCTTTTTCTTTATTTTGAATCTGAACTTGATACTGATAATTATGGGTTCTTCTAATATTAGCTAACTCTAATAATAAAATTTTAGCCAATAATTTGCAAGCCATTCTTAGTCCACGACTAGCAAATTTAGGCGTTTTATGATGACAAGCAATCAATCCCCATAATTGATTGTCTTTAACTAAAGAAATCGTCATAGAAGCACCAACCCCCATATTCTGTAAGTATTCTATATGAATAGGAGAAACCCCTCTTAAAATAGAGAAACTAAGGTCTAAAGCTTCTTGTGTGATAGGATTAGTTTCAGGAAAAAATCCAACAGGCCTATAATTGACATCGGGAATAAATCTTAAAGGTTGTAAACTAAAAAGATGTCTCGATAGGGGAGGAATATCTCCCGCAGGAAAATGTAATCCTAAATAAGAGTCTATGTCTTCAATTTTCGATTCTGCAATCACTTTTCCATGCCAATCATAATCAAATTCATAGAGCATAACCCGATCAAAACCCGATATTTTACGGATTTCTTGGGCAAAAATTTGACAAAGTTGGTCAAACGTTAAATCATTGTTGATTTGAGAAACAGAAAATTCACTAGATCGATAAAAATCAATTAAAGAAACTTCTTCTTGATTCGTATCTTTTTCTAGTTCTAACAACAGAGTCTGTTCATAACGATGAATATGTCCAATATAAAATAACTTCTCATTTTTATGATTAGTTACGATTACTTCTAAACAGTCCATCCCTGGAAACTCTTTTTCTTCAAGATAGGGCTTTATTTGCTCGATTTGATTAGAGCTGATAATCCTATCTAATTTCTTACCTAATAATTCTTCGGGGGAAATTCCTAAGTGAGTTTCAGTATTTTGACTCACTTGAATAATCATTAATTCTGATGCTTCTAAAACCAATAAAATACCGTGAGGTTGAATACAACCTATCTTATGAATGGGAACTTCTTGATGAGTGTTATTCATTTTTTTATAGAACGTGATCGAGTGAGTAAAACGTTTTCTCTCCTTGAGTGAAGATCACCTAGAGAGTCAGTAAGGGGGTAAAACTAGCAATTCTCTAATATCCAACTTAACTGATTTGACTAGCTCAAAATTTTCTCAACAGTCTTGACAAAATCTTGACACTTATCAATTACAAATAGATGTAGGTCAGGGCAAAGCTTGTTAACATCAAGCTTTCTGCGAACGGTATCGATGATTTTACGGCTCTTTTATTAGCATGATTCAAATCTATAAAAATGATAAACAGTTAAACCCATGTAAAATTAAGCCATTTAGATTGCTATCATAGATAGCTATATTATGTGAGGAGTCCTACTGATGAAAGTATTACTCGATGTCATTAAAACCCTATTGCTGATCAACGGAGCCGTTGTACTTCCTTCTTTTCTTCTCATTATGGCTCTCTATGAACACCAGTCAACCAACCAGGCTGCGGCCGATAATGTCTCTTCAAAATTCCATCGGAATATTCAAGACGACACCCCCAAGTACCAGCAGAAGCTTGACAAACTCGAAGCTCAGAAAAATGAGTTACAAGCTAAGTTAGAAGCTTCTCAACAACGGACAACTGTTAACCCCATATTGGCTAATCGTCAATCCGTTGATAATACTCCGACTCGAGTCCAACCTGTTTCTAGACCCCAAACCCTGGCTACTGTATCAAAGGTTTCTCCGACAAGACCTGTTTCAGCAAAGGTAGTCACTGTTTCCCAAACCAAAGCACCCCAGCCACCTCGGCAAAAATTAGTAGCCAATCCTTCAAAACCAGCTTCTCCAAAAGCAGAGGTAGCTGTTATCGAGGAGAAAAAACCTCTTGAATCGGCTTCTGAGGTTGATGTTATGGTCTACACCGCCATGATAGATAAGTTGTTTGCTGGTTATCAACCTTCTAACCAAGAGGTTAATCAAATGAGTCCTCAAGGTTTTGTCTCGGCGGCAGATTTGAATCAAACCCATCAACACCAAGCCCGATTAGTCTCTAATTCCATCACTGCTCCCCAAGCGAGAACCCCTTTAGATCAGCCCATTACTCTAGCTAATGACTTATCTGTGGGATTAATTGTTGCAGATAATCGAAATGAACTCAATTATGGCACCAAGAACTACAAAAAAGTTCAAACCGCCATTCTTTCCTTGCGTAAAGGCGATAGTAAAACCCTAGAAGATGCAGCGAGAAAGGCCGGTATTGACCCAGATACGTTAAAGTGGCTGGCTCATTATGGACAAAATCGCCCTGGTAGTTTTAATCCTCCTCAGATTAGCATGGTCAATCCGGAATAACCTTTTCGGGTGTTGCTGATCGTTGTTGCTCACTTTTTTTAGTAAATTCCATCCATCAGCATCATGAAAATTTTAGTTGTCGAAGATGATGAAAACATTATCATTCCCATTGAAGAATATCTTGACGAACAAAACTATATCGTTGAAGTCGCATCGGATGGGCAAGCAGCTAGAGAGTTTCTAGATGTTTTTGATTATGATCTCATTGTCTTAGATATCATGTTGCCAAAACTCGATGGGATTTCTTTATGTCAACAACTACGGGCTAATGGCTGCAAAACCCCCATTTTGATGTTGACCGCCAGAGATACCATTCAGGATAGGGTCAAAGGTCTTGATGCAGGTGCTGATGATTACTTGATCAAGCCTTTTGACCTCGAAGAACTCTCAGCAAGAGTCCGTGCTTTACTCCGTCGAGGAGAAACGTCCTTACCACCTGTTTTAACTTGGGGAGACTTGTCTGTTGATCCCAGTAGTTGTGAAGTGACTTATAAACAACAAATATTAAGTTTAAGTCCAAAAGAATATCGTTATTAGAGTTTTTTTTTACGC
>NZ_PRLH01000032.1 GCF_003013815.1 Cyanothece sp. BG0011
AAAAAATGAATATACTAAATAAGTAGGTGGATAAGGCTACTGTCTAATGTCTGAGTCCGCTTATTTACCTTAGCATATTTAAAAATGTCAATACTGCGATACAGTAGCTTTTACTCCCAAATAACTCAAAGCAGAATTGTAAAATTTAGTATAATAAAGACAGTTAAATAAATCCTTAGAGGAATTGAAAAAATACAGCGATAAAGACAAAAATAAGTCTTTTTCTTCATTAATCCCTATGAGGGATTGAACACCGGGGAGCCACCCTGGTTTTTTTATATATATCTTAGTCATGTCCGTAAATAATGTACTTAACTAACTTGTTAGTTCCAATATAATCGGTCAAAATAGAAATGTCAGCCTCTTACACTGACTTTATTTTATGAAGTGAACGTACACTTATGGGAAGGAAAGGAGAATCGATCACCCTATCAATTAGGGAAGAGCATAAAAGAGAATTAGAGGCTTTGGCCGATGAATATGAAATGACTTGGGGAGATAAGCCCAATATTTCCCGATTATTGAAAGCGATCGCTCAAGGACAGTTACGCATTGCTCCTAATCATGATTGGACACAACAACGAATTAGAGCTTTAGACACCGCTAGGAAAACCTTGATTGATGCAGGAAAAATGGATGAAGCCATTGAAATAGGCAAACTACTACAAAAACGGAGTGAGTTAACCATCCCCTTTCAACGGGAAATTGACAAATTTTTAGAACAACCTCAACCACCTTGGCGACAAAAGATAGATAATTTTATCAGTCGTCAACAACCCTTTCGTTTAACATACCAAGATGCTGCGGAACGTAACTGGCAATTTACAGTTAGATTTGCTGAAATCCAATCCATTGAGAAACGGCAATATTTACTGTGTCGCACTGATGAATCAGAGGGCAATCAAGACATATTAGAATTATCCCATAATTGGACATTGCGACTAGATCGGATTCAAGATGCCACCGTTGCAGCCATCAACAAACCTTGGTTAGATAAATTAGAGCTTATTAAAGTCTCCTTTGAGTTAAGAGGAGGATTAGTCTTTGCTTATCGTAGCAAACCTAACGATATCAAGATAGAAGATATTGATAGTACACCGCCAAAAAGAAGAGTAACGAGAGAGATTTATAATACCTTTTGGTTCTTTCGTGAAATTGCTGCTTATTATGGTGATTGTGTCATTATTGAACCATTAAATATACGTTCTCTTTATGTTGAAAAAATTAGAGTTTTGTGTCAGAAATATCAAGAGTAATTATCTTGGTGCATTTTAACTAATCTGGCTAAATAATTGCTCCCACGTAATAATTAGACTATAACTAATTTATGAAAATGATTAATTATTTCTTATGTCTCCTTTCACTAAATACTTTTATGATGCTAGGCTTAACGAATAGAATACTAGCTACTTCAAATATTGAGATTGAAGGAGATACTCCGTTTACTGATAAAATTATCCCAATCTGGAGCCATTAAAGTCTCTGTTAGTTATACTCCAAATGATGTAAATGTTTCGGGATCATCAGATGATAAAAATTTAACTTATTCTATTTACTATAATGATCAAAAGCAAATAGAAGCTAAAGATTATACTCGATATACTGGAGAAGTTGTTTTACAAGACTTAGATAAAAATGGCATAGATGAAGTAGTGATTAGAACTTTTAGTGGAGGCGCACATTGTTGTACCAATCATATTATTTATACTTGGGATAATTCTCAATTTATTAAAACAGAGACAGGATATTTAGATGGAAATGGAGGTGGTTTTGAAGATATTAATGGGGATGGAACGTTAGAATTTTTGACTTATGATAATTCCTTTCTTTATAAATTTAGTTCTTACGCTGGTTCTTTTCCTCCTAGTCTCATTTATGATTTTGAAAAGGGAAAACTTAATGATGTTACTCGTAACCATCCCAAAATTTTGAGAGAAACTCTACAAAAAATGTATGAAGCAATTCAAGAAAGAGAAAAGGACGATTATGAAGTTAATGGGGTATTAGCTGGTTATGTTGCTCAAAAGATTCTTTTAGAAGAATATGAAGAAGGTTGGAAGTTGATGTTAGCTCGTTATGATAAAAACTCAGATTGGGGATTAGAAATTTATGACGAACAAGGAAATGTAACTAATAAATATCCTGACTTTCCTACGGCTTTAAAAGCTTTTTTGATTCAACAAAACTATCTACAGGAAAACGGAGAAGTTCAATCAAATTCTTTGATAAAATTGAGAGAAGGAAATTACTGGATAGGGCCAATGGGTATGGGTTTAACGATAAAAGATGGACAGTATCAATATTATGATGAAGAAGGAGAAAGTTCTTGGAAACCTGTGTCTCAACTCGATTATGTCAAAGATGGTGTTATTTTTGATGGAGAACATTATTGGTGTTTATCATCTTTAGCGCAACCTAGTGGTGATGGGATTGCTGTATGTAAAGCCAGTGGTTGGGTTTTGCAATAAACAAGAATCATTAATTATTTGCTTAATTATTAACTAATGTAGATTAGAGGTTTTAACTAGGGGATTCATTTTTGAGTATTAGTTAAATAATATACTCGTCTCATATTTATTGAATAACAGCAGATCCAAAAGTTGCATTAAATTTACGACACCAAATAGCAACCGACTTATAATTTGCTATATTAATTCCCTCTGGGACAACGTATCTTTGCATCCCACATTTAGCACACTTCCACCTGGCACCTTCCTTTATCGAATTAGCGATCGCTTTCCAATCTTTGGGATATCGGTTCATTTTTGATGTCACAGTGATTTTAAATTATTATCAGTCTGATACGATATTTATGTCAATTTTATTGAAATGTGATATCACATTGATACTCAAATGATATTAGTTTGTGGGGGCATTAAAGGAGGTGTGGGGAAGAGTACGGTGGCTACCACCCTCACTGTAATTAGAGCAAATCTTGGTTATGATGTGTTGTTAGTGGATGCTGATGACCAACAAACGGCCACGGATTTTACGTTGATGCGTAATGAAACGTTATCCGACTCTGGTGGTGCTGGTTATACTTCAGTACAGTTGAAAGGGTCTGCGGTAAGAACTGATACTCTGAGATTAGCGGATAAGTATGAGGATGTGATCATTGATGTGGGGGGAAGAGACACCGCCGGTCAACGGGCCGCTTTATCCATCGCTTCTATTTATTTAGTCCCATTTTTACCAGCGAGTTTTGATGTTTGGACGTTAGAAAAAGTAGGGGAATTAATAGAAGAAGCCAAGGCGTTTAATCCTGAGTTGAAAGCTTATTGTTTCCTTAACCGTGCTGATCCTAGAGGTTCGGATAATGATGAAGCGGCTGCGATCGCCTCAGAAATAACTCAACTAACTTATCTTGATGCGTCTTGGGGAAATCGTAAAGCGTTTCGTAATGCTTCGGCACAGGGGTTGGCCGTCACGGAAGTTAAGTACAAAGATGGTAAGGCAATCGCAGAAGCAATGACATTATATCAATATCTTTTTGGGAGTTAATATGATATCACTACAATATCAGGTTAATATTGTATAGAAATCATAAAGAGATTAAAGAGAGATACAACTGATGCCAATTAGTCGTAAACCAAAAGATAAGGAAATAGAGACATTTATTTCTAAAGGAGGTTCTGAACCGGTTGAAGAAAAGAAGGTGGATCAGGGAGAAAAAACGGTACAATCGCTTAAGTTGAGAATACCAACAGAGTTGTTAGAAGAGATTGATCAGTTGGTAGCGAGTAGACGGCCATCCCCATCACGACATCAATGGATATTAGAAGCATTGTATGAGAAAGTTGAAAAAGAAGGGGAACAGTTATGAGCGATTAGCCCCAAGAGTAGTTATTCTTGGGGAAATTTTTTAGGGATTAATCATTAGGAAACATCTCAACACTAGAACAATCAATTAGTCCAGGATTGTCAATAAAGGGATTTCTAGTGCCTTGAATTCGCTCGATATTATCATTACGTCGGCGTTCTTCGTCATCAACAGGATCGCTACAATGCCATGCTTTTAATAGAGGTTCTTGTTGTACAGAGGTAGAAAAAGGAGGTTCAATGGAAGTCCCATATTCGGAATTCATATAAAATACTGCTCGTGCAATGTTACCACGAGAGATAGGAATCGGTTCAACTAATCTTTGGCGATCGCGAACTTCAAAATCACATCGGCCTGTGGCACTTCCCGGCAAAATAGCAAAGGGATAATTATTACGATCTCGATTAATACTGGCTAAAGCAGGATAGAGATTATGTAAGTCAGCTTCCATAAGATTAAATCGAGGACTATTACGACGACATTCTCTGCGAGATTGACCAGCACAACCGCCAGCTTCTTTCATCCAAGAGGCAGGATAGATGTGTTCTACATTAAATCGACGACCTGGGCCACGAACAGACTCTTCACAGTAAAGTGTCTCACCACCACTACGATATAAATCATCCCAAAAAAATTCATCACGGGCTGTATCATAGTCTAAGATTACCATTTGATCTGCGATGGCGAATGGCATAAAAGCGGTTAACAATAGAATTATTAGCGAACATAAAGTACATATTTTACGAACCATAATTCAGCATCTCCTAGATAAAATACTTTTAAAGACGATTTATTTTACGAGATGAAGTTTATGATTATGTAAAAAGATGATCATTATTGCCCAAAAAGCTGATCAATCATGCTGTCTGATAGCTGTATTTTGATTTCTTCTTTAATTTCCCCATCATTTTCTTCGTAAGAATAACTAATATGATTCATAGAAGATGAAGTAGGTTGTTCAATAACTGCAATGGGAGTTCCGCAAGCATGACATACAGATTCAGTGCTTGATAAAAGTTGATTACATTCTTCATTTAAGCCTTCAATCATTTTAGTTATACTCCTAAATCTAATTTTAATTGACCTGGGCTAATATTTGTCCGTCTTCCTCGGTGCATATCAAGATGACAAGCACTGCACAAAGGAATGAGGTTAGAGGGATGGTTATTGGAGGGATCGTAATCAGAATGATGGACAGTTAAAGTTAATTTAGCTTTTAAGGATTTGTCTTTTATGGTTTGTTTAAGATAGTTGGGAGGAAAACATTCTAACCCACACTTTTGACAAGTCCATTCAGCTTTTTCTTTAACTTTTAAAGCAATTTCCTCCCAGTTATCAGGATATCTATCTCGGTTTTTCATTGTAATCATTACGAATATTAATTGGTTTAAAACTCACCTTAATTTTCCCTATTTTAACATCAGGTATTAATAAAACACCAGTTATTTTATAGATTAGTAATATAGCAGTTAACATACAAAAAGTACAAAAAAATATTTCTTTCATGATTTATAAATTTAATAAACTACTCTTTTATCATCTCACTTTCAAAATCAAAATATCAGCCCCCAATTTTAACCCCTGAACAAAATCATCAAATTAGTTTAAGGATTTCATCAACGGATAAATTATTAGCGATCTCTCCGAGATCCGCGTTGCGGTGCGCTTCTTTAACATCCTCTAACCGTTCTCGTTAATTAGTTAATATCGATGAGCATTGATTTCTACTTTATTCCACTTATAAGGAGAAAAAGAAACGGCGAAAACCCTGAATATACCTTGTTTTTGGGACTGACATCACCCCAGATGACCTCTTAATATGAAGGTAACAAGAGGAAAGCGGATGCGACCCCGCGCCGTCGAACGGCGCAAGGGAACGCGCACCAAGAGAGAGGTCACACCAATGTTCACCACTACCAACAACACCACCATCGTTCGCAACTACATCATTCTCGCTGCTACCGTCATGTTCGCTTCAATGGGCTTAACCGATACATTTTTTGCCCCCACTCGTACTGGACAACAAGATCGCCTCGATAACTATGGTCAAGTGGTTAGTGCCGGACTTGTTTCTTATTCTCGCGCATCTTGGTCGTTAACTCGGTTCTCAATGACCTTTTTCTCTTGTTACTGCCCTGTCAAATGACGGGGTTTTTTATTGACCTTTAATTTTTTAAAAATTTGTGTCATTTTATTGCATTTTTCGAGATTAATCTAGCCTTATTTTCAATAGCCAGTTAAGTTAGAGATAGCTAGGAAAATGAAAGCAATTTTAATTAAGTTATTAAAGATAACGTGAGGTGAGGGGTTTACTTTTTCAGAGGGGGGAGAGAGATGAATAGAGTTTTTAAAGGATTAGGCATTAGTTTAGCTGTTCTTACCTTGGGAATTTTCAATCCTGTATTAGCCGCCCAATGGGTATATCTGGGAGATTCCCAGGATAATCACTCACACTATATTGATTTTGATAGTTTAAAAGGAACAGGGAATATCCGAACTTTTTGGGCTAGAAATGATCGTCCTTATGGACAAACGGAATCTTTAACTAAATGGCAGGTTGATTGTAGCCAGAGACAAATTGGAGTAACAGAAGCAATTGAATATAACTTTAATGGAAGTGTTAGCAACCATAGGATTATCGATTCTAATACAGGAGGAATGTGGGAATTTGCCCCTGGGACAATTGCCGAAGGTTACTATGATTTTGTTTGTTCTCGCATTACTCGTCAACCTCAACCAGAAATTAGAGCAGCAGTTAACGAATATCCAAAAGCAGCTTGTGGAGATCCTGCTCCTTATACTGAAGGAAGACATCAATTGTATCCTGTTTTTGTTGATTATTCTCCTGAAACGCTACGTTATATCAACAATAATTTATGTCGGGATGCTTTTAAAACGAGACGACAAGATGGCCGCTTATCTATTCAAGTAGCTTCTTTTACTACCAGAAGTAATGCCGAAGAATTTGCGAACTTTGTTCAAGAGCAATTGGGAAATAGCGAAGTAGGTAATCCGACTAACTTTGTCATTCGTTGAAATTGATTTTCTTGAGAAATTAAGCAAGGAAAACACCATGAATACTCAATCAACGATCACACTTTTAATGATAGCTATCGTGGGATTTAGTCATCCATCTCAAGCGCAAATAACGATTAAACCGCAAGAAGGTGATGTATATCAGACTCGGACTTGTTATGTAATTTTCGATGACGGAACTCAAAATTTTTGTAATGGATTAGGGGTTACAGTTGGTGATTCTTCTGTTAATTATCATTTTGCTATTTATGATTATTCTCAACCCAATTTATCCCTATTAGTTACCCTTACTTTTGGTGTTCCCAAAAAAGATATAAGCTCAGTTTTCGGCGTTTTTCTTTATACGGCAGAAGGACCGACGTTAACCCTGCCTGCAACGGGTTTTTGTCAAATAACATCCCAGGAAATCACTTGTAATGCTGTTACTTCTTACAGCGATAAATTTATTGGACGAGCTACGTTTTAACCTCCAATCCCTAACTTTTTGATCATAGTCCATTTCTTGAATATAAACTTATCAAAAAAATAAACTCCAAATTAAAACATTTAATCTGACAGCAACCTAACTGAAGAAACTTTTTCCAGAAAAGCTCTGGGAGGATTTTGACATTGTTGAGCTTCTTCAAACCAATTACTATAGAATTCAAATCTACTTTGTCTTTTCCGAGAAGAACCTAAAAAAGTTCCACCTTTGACTTTTTCGGCTCCATACTCTTTCTCTTTTTTTCATATTAACATTTTTTATTAATATCTATTCGTTAATCTTACTGTAAAAAAAACCAAATTATGAGTTTTTTCTATATCCTTACATCCGTAATTCATTTAGTCATGAGATGATAAAATAAGGAATTTATTAAGTTAGTCTAGTTTGCCTCTGTACGAGCGTACTCTCGTAGTATGGCAATTCAGAATTCTAAGTTAAGACACTTAATTCGGCAAAAACCAAAGTGGAATCATCTTCCAACTAAAGTTGTTCGAGTCCCCGAATGTTTTATCGATGAGATAACCAGTTACACCTGTAGTTTAGACCAAAATCCTACGAATTTCACTGGCACTCCTCGATGGTTAGGAATCAAGCCTAGCATTTCTAAGTTAGGATGGGCTGTGATTGAAGGAGAACCAACAGAAGAACCCAACATGGTAGATTTTGGTTTGATTGAAACTGATTCTCATGATCCCTTACCTTATCGTTTGGGGGAAATAGAGACGGATTTGCGAGAAATCCTCGTTGAGTATCAACCTAACCATATTGCCATTGAACAACCCTTTATTCGGTCGGAATATCCCTCAACAACTAAGTTATTACAGGTGTTGGGAGTTGTTAATTTAGTGGCTTATCGTCATGGTTGTCTTCCTACGATGATTTATCCTGCTACTTGGAAAAGTAACCTTGATCATCCTAGAGCCGAACGAGAAGACCTTACTGCTATTGTTGAGGAGTTGTTCGATTTGCAGAGTATCTTATTTAACCAAGAAGTCGATGCTATTGCTATCAGTTATGCTGCTTGGTGTGGAGGAGGACAACAGTAATTAATAATGTTAAAAACATGGAGAAAAAATGCTAAACAATCGAGATTATAGTAATTCTAACGCGGCTAAAAAACGCTTCTGTTGTGTTTGTGGTAAATATTGTACCCAATACGAAATTTATTTTCCTGAGATAGTAAGATGTTTAAATTGTTATCAACTTCAAGATTTTTGGGCTTCTAAAAGATATTTTATTATTCCTTATGAAGTCAAACAGCATCTTTAGTTACTTAACCAAAAATAGGATTTTCTTATATCAATTTGGCTTCGCCAATATAGTCGTGAAATTATTAGGTGTGACGTTCTCCCTCCGTTAACCGCTTGGGCGGTATAACGGGGGCTTCTAAAACAGAGATAACTGCATATACTCAGTTCCAGAAGTTTCCTGCTTCACAGGCTGTCCACTGACTAAGCCTCCACAGGCAGACGGGATGAGACCCACCCCATGTATTTGCAATGCCTTTTTTATAATATTAACTGCGGCGTTTTCATCCCTATCCATTGTCAAATTACATTTCGGACATTCATGTAATCTAACTGATAGTGTTTTCGGAACTTTATGACCACAGCTTGAGCAATTTACTGTCGTTCCATGAGGACTAACTTTGACAAACCAAACGCCGCGTTTTACCGCCACTGCTTCTAATTTTGTTAAGAAATTTCCCCAAGCGACATCTAAAATACTCTTAGCCAATTTAGTTTTAGCTAACCCTTTGATGTTTAAGTCTTCACAAGCAATAAAATCATAATTATTGACCAACCAATGTGCTGTTTTGTAGTGCCAGTCTTTTCGATATCTAGCAATTTTTTGATGAGTTAAAGCTATTCTTTTTTGTTGTTTCTCATAGTTTTTTGACCCTTTATTTTTTCTGGCTAATTTACGTTGTTGACGAGCTAAATGCTTTTGTCGATTGCGATAAATCTTTTTTAACAGCAACTGTTTTTTCCTTGACTGGTAGTCAAAAACTCTTTTTAATCCTACATCAATTCCAACTGCTGATTTGATATTATCTATGGGAATAACATTCGGAATCGTCTCATCTTCTGCTGTAATACAGACATAGTATCCATCTGCTTTTTTAACGATTGTAGCTGTTTTTAAGAATAAAACTTTCAGGAATCGGACGATGGATTACAACTGGTATAGCTCCCCATTTTTTTGTCCAAAGACAATTATTTTGAAACTTGATAACAGCTTTGGGATGATTAACTCTCGAAAA
>NZ_PRLH01000051.1 GCF_003013815.1 Cyanothece sp. BG0011
TTGCTCTTGTTATCCTCATCTTATGAGGTGACAAGGGGTGATGTCAGTCCCAAAAAGCCCGTCAATTCAGGGATCTAGCTATTTTAATTTTTCCCTATAAGTGGAAATAAGTGGAAAAAAGGGTTCGGGGTTCGGAGATTATTAGACTCCCCACACCCCCCACACTTAACTTGACTAGAATATGGATACACCCAACTTAAGCAGGAACTTCTACGGTTTCTATACCGGCTAACTCAAACGCTTGATGAACCGCTTTTAAGGCCTTAACCCCTTCTTCTTTGGGAACCACACAACTAATTTTAATCTCAGACGTAGCAATCATTTTGATATTGATGTTTTCGGTAGCTAATGCACCAAAAAACTTGGCCGCTACCCCAGGTTGTCCCACCATACCAGCGCCGACAATACTAACTTTAGCAATATCTTCGTCTACAATCACCTCATCAAAGCCATCGGATAGACTATTTAACACCTGACAGGCTGCTTTAGCGTCTCCTTCACAAACGGTAAAGGCAATGTCACGGGTGGGCATTCCGTTTAAAATACGACACCGTTGCGACTGAATAATGGTATCGACACTAATATTATTATCCGCTAACACTCCAAAAATACTGGCCGCCATCCCTGGTTTATCCTTAACATGACGAATAGCAATTTGAGCCTGTTTTTGATCCAAGGCTACCCCACGCACCGGCGGCGATACCTCTACTGCTTGGGAGGCCACGGGGTTCGGGGATAATTCTACCTCAAAGGCTTCACATAACACTTTAATGGCGCGATCGCCGTCTTCTTTGGCTACGACACAACTTACCTTAACTTCTGAGGTAGAAATCATCTCAATATTAATATTAGCCTCAGCAAGGGTTTTAAACATTTTGGCGGCGATCCCTGGCCGGCCAATCATTCCGGCACCAGCGATGGAAATTTTCGCCACGCCGGTTTCTACCATTACCTCCGCTTCTGTAGGGTTGGAAGGGGTAGTACGTAACGCAGGGGCGATCGCTTCTGCAACCGCTTCGGCCTTGGTTAATACATTTTTGATCACCGTAAAGGCGATATCGTTACTATTGCCTTCGTGGATCGATTGAATAATCAGGTCTACATCCACCTGTTGATGGGCAATTTCGCCGAATAAACGGGCTGCAATACCGGGGCGATCGGGAACCCGTAATAGGGCAATTTTCGCCTGTTCTCCGTCAAATTCTACCGCATCTACTGCTTTAGCAATTTCTAACCCTTCTAGGGATCTCGGTTTGGGAATGGGGGAAATAACGCTAGTTCCTGGCGCATCACTCCAACTCGATCGCACTACCAAGCGAACCCCATAGTTACGGGCAATTTCCACGGCCCGAGGGTGCAATACTTTCGCCCCTAGACTGGCTAATTCTAGCATCTCATCGCAGGTAATTTCGTCCATTAACCTGGCTTCGGGGACGAGACGGGGGTCCGTGGTCAAAATCCCTGGAACATCGGTGTATATCTCGCAAAAACTGGCTTTTAGGGCGGCTGCTAAGGCGACGGCGGAGGTATCGGACCCTCCCCGGCCCAGGGTGGTAATTTCTAGGTTTTCCCTGGAACTAATGCCTTGAAACCCTGCGACAACGACCACTTCAGCCTTATCGAGATGGCGTTTAATGCGATCGGGTTTAATGGAGAGGATGCGGGCCCGACTATATTCTGCTTCGGTCACAATGCCAACTTGCGCCCCGGTTAAGGAGATGGCAGCTTGTCCTATTTCTTGTAGGGCCATGGTTAATAGGGCGATGGTGACTTGTTCTCCTGTGGAGAGTAACATATCCATTTCCCGTCGGGAGGGGTTAGCAGTGATTTCTTGAGCTAAACTCACTAGGGTGTCGGTGGTTTTTCCCATGGCAGAAACAACCACAACCACCGTATTTCCCTGTTGAACCGTTTTTTGAATGCGTTGGGCAACGGTTTGAATTCTTTCGACGGACCCGACGGAGGTTCCCCCGTATTTTTGGACAATGAGAGCCATAATTGAAACAGACGCAGAGATATCAATTATTTAATGTAGCAAAATTACTTAGGGATGATGGGGGATCTGTAACATTTTCTTATATTTGATTGAGACAGGGAATAGGGAATAGGGAATAGGTTTACACTGAGCTTAGTCGAAGTGGAATAGGGAAATAGTAAAGGTTTCAGCTTTTTTAGAAGTCGTTAATATTGTGCCGTCTATTGTTCACTAATTATTTTTTGTTTGATTTTGGAGTTGTGACTTAATAAGAACCTAAAAATTTTTCACCATCAAAATGAATCAAATGATCAGGCGATTCTGCAATCCATACTTCTGTTTCCCAAGCAATTTCACTGACA
Source organism: Cyanothece sp. BG0011 (assembly GCF_003013815.1). GTDB lineage: Bacteria > Cyanobacteriota > Cyanobacteriia > Cyanobacteriales > Microcystaceae > Crocosphaera. The sequence continues at coordinate 2,338 of NZ_PRLH01000051.1, forward strand.
AACTTACGAAAGGTCTTTTTATCTAAAAAAGCAGTCACAAAAATTAAGTCAGCTTGGCAATTTTCGGTTAGTCTTTTCAAGCTTAATAGTCTAATTGGAGATATTACTCCTGAACTATGGACTGCTTCTATGAGATATAACCAGTTTTTAGTATGTGAATAAGCAATAATATCAGGTAACTCACCATGAGAAATTTCAAAAAATTTTAATTCGTTCAATTTATCTTGATCTAAATGTAAAAATTTATTGGCTGTATCTCCTATGTATAAAACCTCTGCACCGTAACCATAGCGAGGCAAAAATAACTCAACAATTGCTTTTTGTAATTCATTATGTTTTCCTGGACTCAGTTCTAAAACTTTACCAGATGGAAAAATAATAGGAACTAAATCAAGAGAACGACTTTCAGAAAGTTCAGTTTTTAAAGTTTTTGTATGCTTTAAAATTTTATTAAGTTCATAATCCCATTTGTGAGTTCCAAAAGTTTCAATTGCAATAGCATAATTAGGATTTAATGCAAATGCTCTTGTTCCATCATTACGCGCAGCATTAGGGTTAGCAGCACTAGCTATCACAATTTCTGATAGGACTAATAATTTTAAATCTTTTCTACGAATATCATCATAAGAACTTTCTGAAATATTTTCATCAAAATAAGTATTCCAAAATTTAATAATTTCTCTTGTTCTTAACCCATGATTTTGAGATGTTTTTTGAACATTTTTCCAGTCTTGACTATTTTTGATATTAGCAACTGCTAAAAAAGCCATCCCTAATCTTTCTAATCTTCTAGTTGTTTGTTTTTCTAAGGGAATGCCTAATTGATCAAGAATCAACAATGCTTCATTAATCAATAACTTAATTTCGGTATTTTTAGTTGATTTTGCAATATAGTCCTTATGATTCATAAAGGTAAAGATAATTGTTTAGGAAGCGTATATTTTTTAAGTTCTTTTGCTGATAAACGATAACTAGATTCTAAATAATCACGGACACTTTTTGCTAAATAAAAAGCTAATAATGGAGAGACAGCATTACCAATTTGATTATAACAACTGGTTTCACTTCCAGAGAAGTTAAACCAGTCGGGAAAACTTTGTAAACGCGCTGCTTCTCGAATTGATAAACGTCTTCTTCTACCATCAGGAAGTTTAATTCTGTGCATATCTCCTGTGGCACCGGCTAAATTACGACAAGTTAAAGTCCTTGCTGGTTTATCTAAATGTAAATCACGAGGATGTTTACAACAAGATGCTTTCTCATATTTAGCAATATACTTATCCATGCTAGGGGTTAGAAATTTAGAATCAGATAACACTTGAAATGCTAATTCTCCTAATGCTTCTCCTGCTGTAATTCTCTTACTTGAAATTTTAGGAAATTGGAATTTTCCTCGATGTCCCACTACAATTAATCTTACTCTATTTTGAGGGACTCCGAAATCAACTGCATTTAATAACTTCCATTCAATTATATAGCCTAAATCTTGTAAGGCTTGCGTTATCTGATCAAAATACCATTTATTTTTATACAGTAAACCCCTTACATTTTCAAATAACCAAATATCTGGATTAATTTGTTTAATTGCATTGACAAAAATAGGAAACCCATCCCTTGAATCTGCTAAACCTTTTTGTTTTCCACCAACACTAAACGGTTGGCAAGGAGGTCCACCGATGATGACAGATGTAGGGGGTAATTCACTGTTAATTTTCAATTTTCTTAGCTCACATCTTCCTTGTAAGTTGTTGTCATAAGTATCACAACAATCTTGATCTTTTTCAAATCCATAAGTCTCAAATCCTTGTGCTTCAAATCCTAAAGATAAACCACCACATCCTGCAAATAAATCTAAGACAAGATGAGAGTTTAAAGCTTTGGGTTTCAAGATAATATTAATTGTCTCAAGATAATTCGTTGACATAAAACAAGAAAATATTCTACAATTTTTTTGAATAATAACAATCAGAGCTAGACGGACTGAATTAATTTCATCCCTATTTCATATTAATATGACTAATGTGTTTACCACAGGGAAAAAGTTGTTAAAAAACTGGTTGGTCAATCGTCCCCAACTGTGGGGGGTTCCTTTGGTGTGTGCGGTGACGGTTCCCTTGATTATCACTCGGTGGCAACCGTCTGGGCCTTTGATGGAAACCGAACCCCAGACAACTCCTTTACCTCCTCTAAGTCAATTAGACCCCTCTGGGATACCAGAGAACAGCCGTTCGCCTCGACAAGGATCAGAGGTGGAAAAACCCTATTTAAAACAACCGTCTCAGAAGAAACCAGAGATTAAAACTCAAGATTCTCCAGAGAAGAGCATAAAATCAGACCTTGAGGAGTCGGTTAGTTCCCCACCGTCACCCCCCTCTTCCCCCCCCTCTCCTTCTCCCCCTTCCTCTCCCAAGGCATTAGCACCTGCCCCAGTGGACTATCAACCCCCTCCCCTAGAAATTCGGGTGGCAATTTTACGAGATGCTCCAAACACCACCATCGGAGTGTCAGGACAAGGGATAGTAAGCGATCGCCATAATCAACAGCTAAAAACCCTCTCTGGTTCCCAAGGGTGGAATGTTACACCCAATGGGGGTTCTTTATCCTTAGGGGGACAATCTTTGCCGGGGGTGGTTTGGGTGCAACCCACTGAAGGGAGTCTCATCTATGTGGGCGATCGCTGGTATCGGGGCAAAATTTTACTGGTGTCTCAAGGCAACAGTCTATTAGTGGTCAATCATGTTAATTTTGAGCAGTATTTATACAGTGTGGTGGGGAGTGAAATGCACGCCAATGCACCGACGGAAGCGTTGAAAGCCCAAGCGATCGCAGCCCGTTCCTATGCGTTAGTTCACATGATCCGCCCGGCCAGTGCTTGGTACGATTTGGGGAACACCCAACGGTGGCAGGTGTATAAGGGCTTAAACAGTGAATACAATACCGGTCATCATGCGGTAAGAAGCACTAAGGGACAAATTTTAAGCCATCAAGGGGGTGTGGTAGAGTCTCTCTATGCTGCCACTGATGAAATTGTAGCCCGGGCCCACAAGGGACGAGGAATGAGTCAAATAGGGGCTTATGAGTTAGCGAGAAAGGGTTACGATTATCAACAGATTTTAGACCATTATTATCCTGGGGTGGGTTTAGCGAGGTTAATTTTGAGTAATTAAAGCCTCTAAAAAATTCTTGAAGGGAGTATTAGGAAAAAACTGTAACTATACTCCCAGTAAGAAAAATAATACACTCAAAAAAATAAATACAAGACTGATTAAAATGAAATCCCTAATCATGCAATAAAACACAATTAGTATCAGCTTTTAGGATGTGTATAAATTATCCTTATGAACCTCTTTAAAACGACGGTAAGCCAACCACATTTCTTGAGTTGCATCTTCTGGGTTTGACTTTCCTTTATAAAAGAATTTTTCAATGGATTTATTATCAAATTTAAGCGGTTGTAAAAATCTTAGATAATCATCTATAGTTAAACTTTTATTATATTCAATAATATCTCCTTTGACTCGTTCATAGACTTGGAAATCACGTAGATATCGGTCTTGTAAATTTTCTATTGTTTGATCGGGAAATTTTTTTTTTGATGATGCCATAAATCCACTAGGTTCTCGAAAACAAAAAATTTTTCTTTCTGGTTCACCAAACATTTTTACTAGAAGTCGATAATCGGGATAAGTTGCGTGAGCTTGTTTTAAAACTAAATCCAATTCATTTCCTAAACTTAAATTAGCATGATCTAAAATATTATTAGCTATGTCTTTTAGTAAACGATCTCGATCAATTCCTTGAACCTTGTCAAAGCTATCGTTTAATATGTATCCTAGTCCCCAATCTGAAATTGATAATTTTGATTGATTGCCAATCAATCGAGTAATATAAGATGTTCCAGAACGGGAATTACCATAAATATACCACCATCTTAAGGATTGCTTTTGACCAAAACGATAGGATAATCTAATTAATTTTTTGTTTACAAGTTGAACAAATTTCTTGTATTTTTTAAAATTTGAGGCCAAACTTAACATAGTACAATTGTTAGAATTAAAGTTGTGTATTTTGTCTATTTTGCGATCGCTATACTTATCAAGTAATAACGAGTATTTATACTCAATATACCTGATTTTTTTAGACTACCTCGTATGTTACAAGCTAAAGTACGAAATCTCCATTGTGAGATACTGCACATGATTTAACACATTTTAGGTCAAATTACAAGCTCTATTCACGTCTACTAATTGTTGTTCTATGGTTTGTTGCTTTAATTCTCTACCGATGAACACTAAACGGGTTTGTTTGGCTTCATTGTCACGCCAGAGGCGATCGTAAAAAGAATCGAAGCGATCGCCCACTCCTTGCAACACTAACCGCATGGGTTTGTTAGGCACATGAACAAACCCTTTAATGCGATAAATTTCGTTTTCTTGTACTAATTTAGTTAACGTTTTGACTAATTGTTTGGGATCGTAACCTTGTTCTAAGGTAATTTGTACTGAGTTAATCTCATCGTCGTGATCATGTTCTGCTTCGTGATCGTGATGAGAGGGACGGGTTTCTAAATTGTCTTCTACGGCTGCATTAAATCCGAGTAAAATATCGGGATTAATTTGACCTTGATGACAAGAAACCACTTTCACACCAGGGCGTAATTCTTGGCCTAACCAGGCTTTAATTTTGTTTAATTCTGTTGCATTAACTAAGTCCGTTTTGGTGAGTAAGACTAAGTCTGCACAGGCTAATTGATCCTCAAATAATTCTTCGATGGGGGTTTCATGTTCGAGGTTAGGATCGGCTTGTCTTTGTGCCTCTAATGCGTCTAAATCTCCCACTAAGGTGCCGAAAGCCAAAGCTTGACAATCGACTACTGTGATGACACCATCAACGGTGGCACTGTTACGAATATCGGGCCAACGAAAGGCTTGCACAAGGGGTTTAGGTAGGGCTAAACCGGAGGTTTCTATTAACAGACAATCGAGGGAGTCTCGTCGTTCTAGAAGTTGCTGCATGGTGGGATAAAATTCTTCTTGAACGGTGCAACAAAGACAACCATTATTGAGTTCTATAATATTCTCGTTGGGGTTATTATCTTCTTCACAAATTTGACAATCTTTAAGTAATTCTCCATCAATTCCCACTTCTCCAAATTCATTCACTAATACAGCAATGCGTCGGTTATCATTATTTTGTAAAAGATGACGAACTAATGTGGTTTTTCCTGCGCCTAAAAAGCCGGTAATCACGGTAACGGGTATTTTGTGCATTTATTAATTTTCTCTAGCATTTATATTCCTGTTGAATCATATCATACTGGGTTTAGATCATAAACTAGAGTAAGAATTGTTTAATATTTTTGATAACTTGGAAAACTTGATAAAATTCCTGATTATTTCTTTTGACTAAGGTTAGTTTATCTGAGAGATCATATTCTTTTTACCATAACTTACTCCTAAATGTGCTTAATATTATAGGGGCTTAATAATATTAAGCCCCTACGCATAATTATAACTTAGTTCCACAAATTTTACAGAAGTTAGCATCTCGATCATGAAATTTTAAGCCACAATGGGAACAAGTTTGATTACCTTGTTGACTACTTTGTAAAAATTTTTGGGTTAAGATTCCGAGTTGCCAAGGGATTAAAAGAATTCCTGAAAAAATCATCATTACTGTTAAAATTCGTCCTGCTTCTGACAGGGGAATCACATCACCAAACCCGACGGTTGTCATGGTGACAACGGAAAAATATAACGCATCAAAAAAGGTCTTAAATACTTCTGGATTACTATAATGTTCAACTTGATAAATCGCTCCAGAATAAATAAAAATCAAGGAAAATAAAATTAAAAATATTCTAACTAAAACAACACCATCTTCAGATTTGACTCTAAATAAAGATGTTTCAAATTTAATCAATCTTAAAAGTCTAAGAATCCGAAACCAGCGAAGAATCCGAATAAAACGAATATCAACAAACCCAATAAATAAAGGTAAAATAGATAGTAAATCAATAAAAGAAAAAAGACTAAAAATAAATTTTAGTTTTGATTTTGCACACCAAAAACGGATTAAATATTCAAAAGTAAATAAGTATAAAATGACATCATCTAATTGGGCTAATAACCTTAAACTCGACTCAGGCAAAGGGTAAGTTTCAATGACAAAGATCCCTGAAGACAATAAAATAAGCCCCAAAATTGTCAGATTAACTGTCACTCCAATGGGGCTATTAAAATCATCTAAATAATAAGATATTTTTTCTTTAATGTTGAAATTGGGGGCTTCCATATTGAATCAGAAATTATCTTTCATTCCCCTAATTTTACCAAACACTCTGGCCGGATCATTCATCCCTGTCACCATTTGCAAAGCCGGTTGATCCCATCTTAAAAAAGGATTGGTTTTCTTTTCTTCTCCTAATAAAGAGGGAACAGTGGGCTGCTCATTTTCACGGGCTTTAATCACCTCTTGATAACGGGTTTGTAAATCATGATTATCTTTATCAACCGTAACCGCAAATTTAAGGTTATTTAAGGTATATTCGTGGGCGCACCAAATACGAGTATGATCCGGTAAGTTTCTCAGTTTACCTATGGATTGAACCATTTGACTGGGGGTCCCTTCAAATAAGCGGCCACAGCCTCCAGCAAAGATAGTATCACCACAAAATAAGTCGCCTATTTCTTCTGAATCATTAGGAGGAAAATAATAAGCAATATGTCCACGAGTATGCCCCGGAACAAAGTACACTTTCCCTATTTTGCCGGCAAATTCTACTGTGTCCCCTTCTTCTAAAAAGACTTGTTGTCCTGGAATTCTACCTTGATCTTCTTTGCTTCCATAGACACAAAGATCGGGGTATTTTTCCATTAGTTTTTCATTGCCTCCTACATGATCAGCATGGTGATGAGTGTTGAAAATAGCGACTAATTTTGCTCCTAATTGATCGAGGCAATTTAACACTGGTTGGGCCACCGCCGGATCAACCACTGCGGCCGTGTTATTATCGGCATCATGTAAGAGGAAAATGTAATTATCAGATAAGGCAGGTAAGCGTTTAATTTCCATAAAAATAATTATTTACTTCTTCTCTATTTTAACCTCTCTACTGCCAATTCACTGCCGATGTTTCCTAATGCCTCTGCTGCACTGATTCTCACATAACGATATTCATCATTAAGAGCAGAAAGTAACCCCTCTACTGCCAATTCACCCCCTATGTTTCCTAATGCCTCTGCTGAACTCCTTCTCACCAACATAGATTTATCATTAAGAGCAGAAAGTAACCCCTCTACTGTCTTGTCATAACCTCGCCCTATTTCAATCAATACTGTCTCATATAACTCAACAGAAGTCAGAAGTTCCTCGCTTCGCTCCGGCTCTATCGAACAGAAGTTGTTTTTGAGAAAAGGATTTAAGCCTCGCCTCAAAAACGTTTCGCTTTAAAAAGCCAGGTTTTAGACCCTATTCTCTCGATAATTGGACTTAGTATTACTTTATTATGAGCGATCGCAATCCTCCCCCAAATTTTCGTCAACTCTTCATCATATTAGGAATTTTTCTAATTATTATTATCCTTATTATTCAGTTGATCTCATTTTTAGTTGATTGGGGAATTACCTATATTCCTGTTAGTTGGGAACAAAAACTAGGCTCGATTGTGGTTCCTATTTATGAAGAAAAAGCAGAAGATTCTCCTCAACAAAAAGCTTTAAATCAGCTTTTAGATCGTTTAGAATTACAAATTGATGATGAATCCTTAGCCAAAAGAGATTATCGAGTTATTTATATACCCGAAAATACTGTCAATGCTTTTGCGCTTCCTGGAGATGTAATCGGGGTATTTCAAGGGTTAGTAGAAAAGGTTAACTCAGAGAATGAATTAATGATGATTTTGGGTCATGAATTAGGTCATTTTTCTCATCGGGATCATCTTCGTGGTTTAGGGAAAGCATTAATTCTTCAAATAGCGATCGCAACCTTTGCCGGGGATAATAGCTTTTTATCCAATAGCATTGGAACCCTGACCGAAACTATCAGCAATACTCACTATTCTCGTTCCCAAGAATATCAAGCGGATGAATATGGTTTAAGGTTATTAAATAAAACCTATGGTCATGTAGCAGGTGCAACAGATTTTTTTAAGCATCTTGATCAGAAAAAAGCGTTAAATTGGGACTTTTTCTCTACTCATCCCGCTTCAAAAAAACGTATCAGAAAACTCAATCAATTAATCCAACAAGAACAATATAAAATCGGTTCTTACTCTGAGTTAGAGACTATTCTTAAACAAAATATTAAGTAGGGTGCATTAGGCAAACTATATTTTTGGGGTGGTTATCATACTTTTTTTATGCCGTAATGCACCGAAAACTTGCTTTTTGCTGTATTACGTTGCGCTAATACACCCTACAGTTTTTTTAAGCAGTTACTATTAAAATAGACCCTATTGCCTATTCCCTATTCCCTGTTCCCTCTCTAAACTAGCTAATGTGATCGAAGATGCAAGATATGAAAATAATGCAGTTTCGTCTGTTTCTAATTCCTATATTATTGATGGGAATGCTTCTTACTAGCTGTCGTCATCCCCTGTTAACGACTCCAGAAATACCCACCGGGGGACTTAATACGAAGTCCCCCGAAGAATATCCCACCTATAGCGGAGATGGTCGTTATTTAGCCTTTGCGTCGGAACGTCAAGGTCATCGAGATATTTATCTGTTTGATTTAGAACAGAAGCGTCTTGTTTCGTTGCCTAATCTCAATCGGAGAGACTCGAGTCAAGATCAACCGGCGTTAAGCTTTGATGGGCGTTATTTAGTCTATGTTTCCACCGAACGAGGGAAACCCGATATTATGGTCTATGACCGCAATAATCAACGTTCTACGTTACTCTCAGCTAATGTTAGGGGTTCGGTTCGACAACCCACCATTACCGGGGATGGGTCTCAAGTCGCTTTTCAAACCACTCAACTCGGAGAATGGAATATTGCGATCGTTAATCATCAAGTTTCTGGAGATTAACATAAATCCCCCCACCCTAATCAATACCTTATGACGCAGGTGCAAGATATGAGTCAAAAACCAATTATTATCGCTCATCGGGGTGCGAGTGGTTATCGTCCTGAGCATACTATAGAAGGGTATCAGTTAGCCATTGAAATGGGGGCCGACTTTATTGAACCGGACTTGGTTTCGACTAAAGATGGGGTGTTAATTGCTCGTCATGAAGTTAATATTACAGATACGACTAATATAAGCGATCGCTCAGAGTTTGCCTCTCGCTATACAACAAAAATCATTGATGGTAAACAAGAAACGGGTTGGTTTGCTGATGATTTTACCTTAGCCGAAATTAAAACATTAAAAGCAGTTCAACGTCTGGAGTTTCGAGATCAATCGTTTAATGGTTTATTTGAGATTCCGACGTTTCAAGACATCATTGATTTAGTTAAACAAGTGGAAACCAATACCGGCCAAAAAGTTGGTATTTACCCCGAAACTAAACATCCGAGTTATCATGATTCGGTTGGGTTATCCTTAGAAGAACCCTTAGTTAAACTGTTAAAAGATAATCAATTTTGCGATCGCGATCGCCTTTTTATCCAATCGTTTGAAGTGAGTAACTTACAAAAACTCCGCAGTCTCATTGATGTTCCCTTAGTTCAACTGTTGAATGCAGCCGGTATTGAAAAAGACGGCACGTTAATCGAAACGCAACCTTATGATTTTGTGGTTAAGGGTGATTCTCGCACCTATGGAGACTTGCGAACTGCTACAGGATTAACTAACATTGCGACTTATGCTGATGCCATCGGCCCGTGGAAACGAATGATTATGTCTGTTGATGAAACTAATAAAATTTTACTGCCTCCCACTTCACTTATTCATGATGCTCATGATGTGGGTTTATTAGTGCATCCTTTTACCTTTCGTAATGAAAATATTTACTTAGCGACCAATTATAACGGCGATCCTAACTTAGAATATCAACCATTTTTTGACTTAGGGGTGGATGGGGTCTTTAGTGATTTTTCTGACACGGCCATTAAAACCCTCAATCGATGGATGATGATCCATTAATCGAGGGTATGATCAAGGTTTTCCCTGTTAGGCTTTACTGACATCTTGCACGCCTTACAAAATAACTTAATAGCTAAAAAGAAGACAGTCAATGTTCAAGCAGTTAGCCTTAAAATAAGATACTTTTGCCTGTCTTGGTGAGCGTTCCCTTGCGCAGATGCGAAGGCGCGGGTCTCACCGCTCTTGCCTCTTGCCTACCCCCCTGCCCCTTACCCCCCTGCCCCTTACCCCCCCTGCCCCTTACCCCCCCTGCCCCTTACCCCCCCTGCCCCCCTTATAAAGGGGGGTGTGGGGGGTGTGGGGGGTGTGGGGGGTGTGGGGGGTGTGGGGGGTGTGGGGGGTGTGGGGGGTGTAATCGAAGGTGCAAGATATAAGTTTACTTAAAACCGACAGCAGCTTGCCAAACGAAGGCTAAAGCCAAGAAAAACACAGGAATAACTGGTAATACGTCGACCAGAGGATCGAAAATTTGATAAGCTTCGGGTAATTTTGCTAAAAGGAATACTGTTTCCATATGGTTATCTACCTTCGGAACTCTTTTATATTATGGATCACCAAATATCCTATCATAAACATGGTAAATTACTTATCTTCTTCTTTGGGAAGGGGTTCAAACACAGGACAATATCCCTCTGGTGTAACTTTAAACCCATAAAGAGGAGATTGAGAATTCCAACACCGTTGACCCCGATAATGGCGACAAGTTAAACAACAATCTAAATCATTGATCACTTTTTCGGCATTGCTTTGATTGAGGAGTTCCCGTTGCGGAATACCGCGCAAGACTAACTCATCTCCTTGCCAACGCGCTTCTACCAGTCCCGTATCAGCAAAATAACGCCAGTGGGGATCATCAATAATGCCGTGGGGCAACGTAATGGTAATATTTCTGTCTAATTCATTTAATTCTCCCTCATAAACCCCAGGAGACGGGGCCGCCGGTTGAATAAACTTATCGCCGATGGGTAGTTCGACTAATTTTCCGGTGGAAGGAAGATGAAGTTGATAACGGTTTTGTAACTCTTCTAAACTGGTTAAATCCGTTAAATTGATAGGGGACCCATGAACAAAAATAATATGTTGGGGTCGTAAATTATGAATTAACTGAGTGGTGTTACGGCCATCACTATGTTCAGCCAATACATAAGACTCCGTATGGACTGAGACTTTTTCCATCAATTTAACAATATCTGGTGATTCGAGGGTTTGTCCTTCGTAGGGTAAAGCCGGAAATAACATCACCCATAACCCTGAGAGTAGATAACCTTCGTCGTAAAGGGTTGGGATATCATCGGTTAAGACAATGCAAGGGGTTTGTCCAATTTTGCCCCGTTGTTGAGGGGTTAAACGACGTAAACGGGGACAGATTCGTTCATCCCAAAATAGGGGTTGATGTTTGGCAAAATTTTGCACTGAGATGGGAAATTCTGGCAGTAAATCTAAATAGCGATCGCAAGCATTCGCCACTTCCCCATCGACCCAGATATCTAAGTCTCGTCCAGTAAACTGATGATGAGACCGTAATAATTTCAAAATTTCTTGTCCCAACCCCAAGGTTGGCACCGGTAACACCACACTATAGCCGTGGGTTAAACACTCATGAATACGCTGCATCAACTCTTTTTCTTGCTGACGGCGATGGGGATGGCGCATGGTGCCATAAGTGCCTTCGATGATTAAAATATCAGGGGATAGGCCCCGTAAGGCCTCGACCGATAATCCTTCAACCAGTTGGAGATTCGATAGAGAAAAGTCGCCGGTGTAGAGTAATTTATAATCACGTTCAACGGTGCGATAGGTTAAGAAGATAGAGGCCGCCCCCGGTAAATGACCAGCCCGAAATAACTGCACTGTCAAATCATCAAACAACTCAAAGGGTTTTTCCCAGAATAACCCCTGACAAAAGTTAGCGGTTTTGGGGGGATGTTTTTCGGGCCAGTTTAGGGGGAGTAGTTGTTTAGTAACGTGACTGGCATAAATGGGTAAAGTAGGAAAGGCTTCATGGAGTGCTTTTAATCCTCTAGCATGATCACTATGGGCGTGACTGCAGAAGACGGCATCGGCTGGGGGTTGACTTTGATTGAGTAAGGGAGTAAGGTCCCTTAAGCCACAATCAAGCAAAATCCGATACGGCCCTAATTGCACCTCCAGACAGACCCCTTCATGATCATGACCCACTCCATAGGGTAAACAGGTAAAATGGTCTCGACGATGCTCAGCTTTAGGAGGACGTTGACTCATAGACACTTGCTTTCAGCTCTTGAGAGAGCTTAATTAGTATCAAGGATAACAAAGTTTTTTAATTGTATCGAAATCTCTCGTATAAAGTTAATTATTTGTGCTAACTACCTACCCCTACTGATAATCTTCCCCTTCCATTAACCGTAAATTCATGGCATCGGCGGTTCCGGGTAACCCCTCTGCTAGGGCTAAAATTTCTAAGGCATTGGCTAATTTTTTCAGGGCCGTGGGAGAATATTCGATGAGATGGGACGGTTTTAAGAAGGTTTCGACTCGGACAGAAGAGGCGTAACGAATTAATCCAGAGGGGGGCAAAATGACCCCTCCAGTCCCTAAATAGTCCCCAATGGCTTTGGGGGTATGATGTCCCAGGAAAAGGCTACCGACGGCGCGAATTTTCTCGACGATATCCCAGGGTTCGGCTAGGGCTAACATCAGATAATGAGGGGCAAATTGATTGGTGAGGTTAATGGCTTGTTCGAGGGAGTCAACGACTATGATTAAGCTATAGTGGGCGATCGCTTTTTCGCATAAAATACCGTGGACGTTATCTTGTAATTTTTCTTGTACTTTGGTTTGAAGGTTTTGTGCCAAACTTACATCCGTTGTCAGAACGATGACGGCACTACTGGGGTCCTGTTCAACTTGGGCTAATAAGTCGGCAGCAATGTGGCTGGCTTTGGCCGTTGCGTCGGCAATAATGAACAATTCTGAGGCATCGACTGGGGTATCAATGGTAACGGTCCCGTGAACCATGCGTTTCGCTAAGATAACGTCTAATCCACCGGTTCCTGTGATCACGTCTACTTGAGGAATGGTTTCGGTTCCGTAGGCTAAAGCAGCAATGGCTTTTGCCCCTCCCATGCGATAAATTTGGTTCACCCCACTCACTTGGGCGGCCACTAAAATATCGGGGGGGACTTGGCCCGTTTCATCGGGGGGAGTGACGAGGATAATTTCGGGAACTTTGGCTATTTTTGCCGGTAGGGTTTGCATCAATACCCGACTCATGGGGGATGCTTGATCCCAGGCCACATAAATACCGGCCCGTTTGACGGGAGTGTATCGTTTGCCGACGACGACCTCATCATCTTCAAATTTAACCCAGGGTTTGGGCAGTTGTTGTTTATAGAAGCTTTCTAATTTTTGACTGACGGTTTGGATGGCATCGAGAAGTTCTTTGGGAATCTTTTGATAGGCTGCGTCTAAGTCCGAACCACTCACTTTGAGATAGGTGGGGGTGGTGAGGCTGTCAAAGGGTTCAAAGAGTCCTTGATCCCCTTGGTGTTTAATTCTTTCGAGAATTTCTCCCACAGCAACTTCTTTTGCTTGAATCTCGTCTCGATAAGGGCGATCGCGGATTCTTTGCAATTCTGTGTTTATCTCAGCTGACTGGGTAATGATTCGCAGCATGGAGTTTGATCACTTTGTTAGAGTCGCTAAGCCAGAATTTACATTCTTTCTCCACTTAAACTTAAGAAAGAAACTTGCTTCTAACCTGGGGTTCGACTGTTGTTAATCCTTTCCTTATCTAGCTTACCTTGTATTTTTGAAATTGTAGTCTCCTGGAGAACTTTCTCCTACAATTCTCCGTCCTCATGGGCGGCCCCTAAATAGAGTTGTCCGACTTTGGGATCGTTGAGTAGGTCTTCTCCTGTGCCTTCAAAGCGATCGCGGCCATTTTCTAAAACGTAACCGCGATCAGCCATCATGAGGGCTTTTTTGGCGTTTTGTTCTACTAATACGATGGCTTTTCCCGTTTGATTGATGGCTTTAATCTGTTCAAAGACGCTATTGACTAGGATAGGGGAGAGGGCGGCCGAGGGTTCATCTAGTAATAAAACGTCGGGATCTAGCATTAAGGCCCGTCCCATGGCTAACATTTGTCTTTCTCCTCCGGATAGGGTTCCTGCTTTTTGACGGCGACGTTCAGCCAGTCGGGGAAACATGGTGTAAATTTTATCTTTTTGTTGTTTTAATGAGCCATGAGTGATAAAAGCACCCATTTCTAGGTTTTCTTCTATGGTTAGGGTAGCAAATACATTTTGTATTTGAGGCACATAACACATTCCTAATTTCACGATTTGATCGGATTTTAATCCTGTGATATTTTTTCCTTTAAAAATGATTTGACCTTGATTGGTTTTTAGTAGTCCGAAAATGGTTTTGACTAAGGTGGATTTTCCGGCACCATTGGGGCCAATCACCGTTACTAATTCTCCTAAAGCAATGCGAAAGTTGATGCCTTGTAAAATGTTTAAATCTTTTACATAGCCGGCATAAACATCCTTAACTTCTAAGATATTTTCCATTGTTTCAATTGTTGTTACCCCATTTTACTTACTTTCAAATTCATGGTTATTCTCTTAAGATGGAGTCTTTTGTAACTCGGGTCTTTCTTCTGGTACAATAGCCCCTTCAACGGGACAAACTTGTAAGCAAATTCCACAATCAATACAAGTGGCAAAATCGATCCAATACCAGTCTGTGCCTTTGACATTTTTCCCGGGTCCTTCATGAATACAAGCCACAGGACAAGCGTCTACACAGTCGGCTACTCCTTCACAGGTTTCGGTTACAATGGTGTGTGGCAAGGTTATTCTCCTTATTTAAATGATGGTCATTTTTTATTTTAAACTATGTTGGTTATCATAGCACTTTTATTACCCTGATTTAAAGCTATATTTTCCATAAATAGCGATTAATAAATTTCTTCAACCCATAATAATTATTTTTTCACTAAACCCCTATCTAAAGATTTTTAAATATTACTGTTACTTGGCTTCAATACTCAACATTTGGGAACAATTATAACCATTGACAGTCAATTTGGTTTAATGATTTTATTTCAAATTGCTCAAACTATTATACTTATTTTTTCTTGAAAATGTCTCAGAAACTTCCTCAACCTCATCAATCTCCAGTTTCTATCCATTTACTCAACATAATTATTGCTATATTATTGGTATTTTGGGTAACTTTATATTTTTATTTTTTCAAATTCAATGGTAATATTACGGGTTTTTTTCGCATTGGTTCTATTTTACCCCTTTCTCCTTTTTTAAATGCTGAAAATACGTTAATTTATCAAGGAGAAATTGGTTATGATGGTCAACAATTTTTAACGTTAGCCCTTGATCCATTTTTACAAAATCCTGAAACGATTAATAGTTTAGATCATCCTATTTATCGTTATCGTCGTATTTTATATCCTTTAGTTAGTTATCTTTTAGCATTGGGTAATAGAAGTTTAATCCCTTATATTATGGTAGCAATAAATGCTCTATCGATTGTCCTGATTGTTACTATTACAAGTTTATATTTTAAATCGGATAACCTCTCAAAGTTTCAAGCTCTTTTTACCCTCTGTATTCCTGGAGTTTGGATGGTGTTATCTTTGGGAACGGCTGATTTATTTAGTAGTGTCTTTTTAATCGCTTCGTTTTATTGTTATCGTTATGAAAAATATAAGTTAACGGCTTTATTTATTAGTCTCGGTTGCTTAACCAGAGAAACCTTATTAATAGTTTGGTTTGCTTTATTTTTAACCAGTTTAATACAAAAAAGATTTAAACAAATTAAATATTTATTATACGGGTTAATTCCCCCCATTTTATGGACGGTTTACATTAGTTTCTTAGAGTTACCTGGAAAAGTGAGAGTTAAAGATAATTTTGGTTTTCCCTTTCTGGGAATTATCAATAAACTAATTAGTATTGTAACAGGAGGATTAAACGGAAGCAACTTATTTGAAGCTTATATGTTCTTCATTTTGCTATTCAGTTTTGTAGCGATTTTCATCTTGTATGTTAAACACCGTCAAACTAATTTATTAATGCAAATAGGCAACAGTTTTTATAGTGTAATGTTTGCTTTTAGTAGTATGACGATTTTAGGGTATTACCTAGATTATTCACGAGTTTTTATGGATGTTTATTTCTTACTGTTACTCAGTTTGAATTTAACTAAAATACCCTATAAAACCATTCTATTTTCAGCCTCAGGAATAGGAAGTTTAGCCTTCTTGATTTTACATTCTTGAATACTAAGTAGGAGATTATCGATAAGGGTAAGGTGGGCAATGTCTAAAATAGTTTCTGTCTTAGGTTTATATTTTATTGGCATTGCCCACCCCACAAGTTTAATCTATTTAATTAGACTTTCTTACTTTTGTCATCATTCATGGTAAGATGCAAAAGCAAAAAACAAATGTTGATCATAAATTATGTCTTGGCAACGTCCTGATGGCCGTCAACCGAACCAACTTCGTCCCGTTAATTTTGAACTCAATTATACTCGTTTTTCTGCCGGTTCTGTGTTAGCCCACTGTGGTGAAACAAAAGTGCTTTGTACGGCCAGTATTGAAGACAGAGTTCCCCGTTTTCTCCTAGGAAGTGGCCAAGGATGGTTGACAGCAGAATACAGAATGTTACCTGGTGCAACTCAAGAACGTCAACGAAGAGAACTTTTAAAACTATCAGGAAGAACTCAAGAAATACAAAGATTAGTCGGTAGAAGTTTACGATCTTGCATCGATTTACAACAGTTAGGAGAAAGAAGCATTACCATTGATTGTGATGTCTTACAAGCGGATGCAGGAACCCGCACAACTTCTATTACAGGGGGATATGTGGCCTTAGCTTTAGCTATCCATAACTTGATCAAACAAGGGGAATTAATCAAGTCTCCTTTACGCTTTCCCGTGGCAGCGATATCAGTGGGACTTATCGAAGGAGAGGCCTTTTTAGACTTGAATTATCCAGAAGATTCTCAAGCAGATATTGATTTTAATGTGGTTATGACGGGAAATTTAGACTTAATTGAAGTACAAGGAACAGCCGAAGAAAATAGTTTTACCCGTTCCCAACTTAATGATATCTTAGATTTAGCAGAAATGGGGATTAAAGAGTTAGTTGCTTTGCAAAATCAAGTCTTAACTATAACCTAAAAAAAATCATGCTCTATTTATCTCTGGGCTAACCATTCCCATAAGACAGCACGACATTGAAGACAAGTTAAATCCTTCAATAAGTGATTAATTCCTTCTGAGGTTGTAGAATAAGTCTTTGCTACCCGTTCAACATTAATCATAGGATAAGGAGATATTTCTGCTACAAAACCGTAAAGTTTTTGGTTAGAAAAAGAACTATTAATTGGCCAACCCACTTGATTAAGGGCTGTTAGACTCACAATATCTGATGATGATATTCCTAATTCTCGCTCTAAGATTTGAGAGGCTACTATTTCATGACTTAAACCCTGATTTAATCTGCCTCCAGGAAAATCAAGGGTTGCTTTTTGAACCCCCGGACGATAGGAAAAATTGGGTAAGATAATTTGATTATTTTGAATCGTCAGAATAATCAGAGAATCAGCTTTTTCCACTCGCCAATAGTCTAATATGTGTTGACGTTCATCTTCTAATTTTTCCCCAATAATAGTGAGCCAAGGGGTATTAATTTCGATGAAACGTTCTAGGGTACGCCAATGGTTTTTGTCTGTCATGGCCGAATGGTTTCAAACCTTGTTAATATCCTACCTTTTTTTGAATCCCATAACAGCCCACTTATATAACCCATATACTGTGGTGTTTGTCAAGAGCAGCACTTTACAAAGTTTACATGATTTAGTACATATGCTCAAAACCGAGGTATAAAAAAGACGAAAACTGTCTAAACTGTCATCATTTTTTCAAAAATATAACGAAGTATTGGGGTTAATGGAGGTCAAACCCTTAACTCGACATACGTGCTGTAGAGTTTCATCGTTACAAATATACCCCAAAGCCAGTAAATTCGTCAACTATTGAGAAAGATTCCTACATATTACGAACTGTAAAGTTAGCAAAAATTTTCAATAATTAATCAAAACAGGCTTTAACTATTAACGATGCTTATTAAAACAACAAAGAGAAGATAATTGTAGGGTGGGTTAGACAGAGATCAGTTATATTGTGGTTAGACTCTCAAAATGTCTTGTAACCCATCATTTTTGTTGGGTTTTGTTCCTCAACCCAACCTACCTTTGATAGTCATTGCAAATTTAGCATTAGTAGGGTGGGCAATTATTTAACTAAATGAAAAATAGAAATATTAATCTAAGTATTGCCCACCCTAAAATTACATAGCTTTGGTGGGCAAAATTAACCTTAAGTTGATAAAATAGTAATATTAATGTCGGTTTTGCCCACCCTACAAATAGGAATAAAATCTATGAAACGAAAAAAGACTTAACTGATTATAAATAATCAAATAATTGAAGAAAAACAATTCATATGTGCTGTTAAAATTGTTAAAAATTATCGCATTTTTTCTCCAAAAAGTAGCCGAGAGAAAATTGTATCGTTGCCCAATAATTAATCACCCTTTAAAAACCATCCCTCAATGGAGCAAAATGGTGGAATATCATGGCCAGAAATTCCAGTTATATCAAGGAAGTTTGCCCTCAAATAGGTTACAATAAAAATCCTTGTTAATTTGTATGTTGTCCTGCTTAAATTTTTCTGATGAATGATTTTCTACTCACCTTATTTTTCTTATTAGTGATAATCAGTGTTTATTCACTCTTAGTTAAACGAAAAAAAGACCAGCAAACCCCCCTAAAAAATAAGCCTTCTGAGTCATCTGGCCAGACTTTGTCGTCTCCAACTCCAGTCTCTAGACCATCAGAATTATCCAGTGAGATCAACCCTTCTCAAACTCAAGTTCAACCCTCTCAACCGTCTCAAACCTCTAAACCCTATACCTCTTCTTTATTACCCCCCACTCCAACTATTAACTCTCAAAACGAGTCTAAATCTTTAGCCCAAACCATTAAAGATTGGGGAGACTCCAACTCTTCAAATTATATCCCCCCGATTCTTAATTATTTAACCCATTCCGATGCTTCAATTCGGGTTACGGCGACTAAAGCGTTAGGAAGATTAATGAGAACGAATAACCTTAACGCTAAGATGCGTCAGGCTATTCTTGCTCTAGGACGTTTAACCCGTGATCCTGTGCTTTCGGTGCGTTTAGCTGCGGTGGAAGCTTTAAGCAAGGTTAAATCTCCCGTGGTCATTCCGTTTCTGAAAGTCGCTCAAAAAGACAGTAATAGCCAGGTTGTTAAACGTGCTAGTGCTGCCTTAACTGATTTTAAAGGCTATCCTTTAAAGTCTGCCAAAAAAGTCACGAAAAAACCCAAAAATGTGGTTAAGCAGTTGCCTTCAACTTCCACTTAAAAAATTAACGGGGAAGTTTAGAGACTTCCCCGTATGACTTAATTTGGTTTATGCTAAGCCCACTTCTTCAGCTAAACGTAACGACATCGAGTCTGCGCGATCAATTTGTTTTTGCTGATGACGCAAGATCAACTGACGTGACTTCTCTTTAATCCCATTGTCAGAAGTTGGGTTGTTATTATACTTGACACCTCGCCAAGTTAAATTAGCGTTGGGTTGAAGCGTCACTGAATGATGGTGATTACGAAACCGCCAATCATGTTCTTGGCTTGAAGTAGAAGGGAGTTCTACGTTTACGGGATTATAATTATAGCTAACACCACGATAAGTAAGTTGCATCCTAGTTGCCTCCGAATAGTTGTCATCGTTGAGATCGGTAGGCGCGTTCCTTCAGGAAAAATCCTTACTTCCGTCCTTCCATGGTTTATGAATATCTTCTGGAAAGGATGAACGATTTATTTCTCTTTCTGTATCTATTGTTACAGATTTTTTCTTAAATGTCAACTAAGAGGTTGCACCTTCGATAATCCCACACCCCCCACACCCCCCACACCCCCCTTTAGAAGGGGGGCAGGGGGGGTAGGGGCAGGGGGGGTAGGGGCAGGGGGGGTTGCCAACAGGCAAAAGAACTGTATTTTACAGTCGAAGTGCGTTAGAGTTGATTGTCAAGCTTTCATCATAAAAATTTACAAACTGTTAATATTCTGTTACATTACAAAGGTAGCAACTTCACACACGAGTCTTTATGATTACCATTCCAGAACCCCTTAAGAGTAAATCAGAAGTATCCGATCTAAAAAAACGCCTTGACTGGGGCGAACCGGCCTTAACCATTATTGATGTTAGGGACAGAGAAGCCTTTAATCACAGTCATATTACTGGGGCTGTTTCTCTGCCGATGGATGAGTTAGTCCCTAGAGCCTTAAATAACTTTGAACTGATTCGTGACATTTATGTCTATGGCGCAACCGAAAAAGAAACAGCCTTAGCCGTTAGCAAACTTCGCCTTGCTGGATATCAGAACGTTGCGGAGTTAGTGGGTGGCTTAAAAGCTTGGAAAGCGTCTGGTTACCCCGTTGAAGGACAGTCCCTAACCGTTGCTTAATACTCACTGATGGGGGTAGCCGTAACTTACCCCCGTTATTGATCAAAAATTAAAGATTAGCGATCAAGTTAGCCCCTTGATAGAAAATGAAACTCACCACCCAAGCCAAAACCAAGCCATAAACCACAGAGAAAAAGGTAAAACTGACATTTTTGGCTTCACTGCGAATGGTGGCTAAAGTAGCCACACAAGGACTATAGAGCAAACAAAACAACATGAAACTATAAGCTTGAATGGGTGAAATGGTTTGAGCAATGGTGGCTTGAATGGCACTCGGATCAGATAAACTGTAAATAGTTGCTAACGATCCCACCACAATTTCTTTGGCAATAAAGCCGAAAATCAAAGCAATGGTCAACTCTTCAGGAATACCGATGGGATCAAGAACCGGAGCAAAAAACTCCCCTAACCGTACGGCATAACTTTCATCGCCAGTCCCCGGTAAATTGGTTAACAACAACACCGCCAACACCCCAACAACGATCCAAACGCCGGCCTGTTGAAGAAACGCTTTAACCGCGTTGCCCCCTGTCACCATACCAAACACTAAAGGAACCCCGATGGCTAAGGTTAACCCTGCACTTCCAATGGGGTTGGCCGTCCCTTGGGGTAAATTCGACATTAACCACACTCCCACAACCCCGGCCGTAATAAACCCGGTGGCCCGACGCAGAAAGACTCTTAACTCACCCCAACCTCTTAACCAAATTTGTTTGAGGGTGGGGAAGCGATAGGGGGGCAACTCGATCACAAAGGGTTCTTTACTAGCAAACTGTCCCTTCATTAAAAAGCCCGTGGCGAATGCCACTAAAAAGCTGATGATATAAAGAGACAATAACACCAAGGGCCCCCAGGTGCGATCAAATAAAGCATCAATGATAAAAACAAACACCGTTAACCGCGCCGAACACAGGGCAAAGGGCATGATTAAAATGGTTAAAAAACGCAAAGACCGCGATCGCATTACCCTAGCACCCATAACCGCCGGAATATTACAACCAAAGCCCATAATTAAGAGGACAAAACTGCGACCATCCAACCCCAAACGGTACATGATCGAGTCCATCATATAGGCAGCACGGGAAAAGTAACCACTGTCTTCGATAATGGCCATCATGAAGAAAAACACCACCACCAACGGAACAAAGGAAATAACAGTGGCTAACCCCCCATAAAGTCCGTCAACGATAAACCCTCGTAAAAAATCGGGCAATCCTGCGGTTAAGGGGTCAATGGCTATTGTTTGAAACCATGTGGTGAAAGCATCAGCAACATCTTGAGACGGTAGTCCCACCTCCCAGACAAACTGAAACATGAGGTAAATGCTCAGGAAAAAGATGGGTAAACCGATAATAGGATGCAATAATAAACTATCGAGGCGTTGGGTAAAGGTTCGATACATTTGAGAGGGCATCTCAACGGTTTCTTCTAACACCTCTGCGATGGCCGAGGGGGGAATTTGTTCATGGGCTTCTATTTTCAATGTCAAGTCTTGGGGAGAGGTAACCCTTTGACTTTGGCTTAAGACGTGACTAATCTTATGTTTTGCTTGAACAAGGCCTCGGTTATATTTGGCACTCACTAAGGCCACGGGCATCCCTAGCTTTTCTTCGAGTTTCTCAGCATCGATCTTGATGTTGAAATGTTGCGCTTCGTCTGCCATGTTGAGAACCAGCATTCCGGGTATGCCTAAGGCTTTCACCTGTAGGGCCAATCGAATCTGGCGATCGATCTGTCCGGCATTAAGCACCACTAAGACAAGGTTAACGGGAAAGCGTTCAAAAAAACCTTGTACCACTCGTTCATCTTCCGAGTAGCCTTCTAGATCGTAAATTCCTGGTAAGTCCACAAACTCAACGGTTTCCCCGTCCAGTTCAACCGTTGCTTCTAATAAGTCCACCGTTACCCCTGGCCAGTTACCCACAAAAGCGGTGGCTCCGGTAATTTGGTTAAATAGGGTCGATTTCCCTACATTGGGCATACCCATCACGCTGACGCGCTTGGTGGTTGTTTCGGGGGATAGGGTGGCTCCCCCCGGACTATGACAATGGGTCATTGATTGGTTTCTCCTTGATCAATTAGTTGACATTGGGTTCTATTTCGATGCCTTCGGCTTCATGCCGTCGCATGGCTACTTCTGTGGTCATCCCTACTCGCACATGAAGGGGGCCATTCCACCAGGCTTTACGTAGTAGTTTGACTTCTTGTCCGGCGGTGAACCCCATGGCTTCGAGGCGACGGGATAACCCAGGATCATCAATATTGAGGGTACGGATAATTCCTGTGTGTCCTGGTTTAAGGTTTAATAATTTCATGGTCTATTCTCAAAAATTGACACAGTCTTAATCAATAATCTCTTTCATTAACTGAGTTTAATGAGGTCAAATTACCAAGGTTTTTCTCAAGATCGGGAAAAGCAATGTTTAGCAATCAATTGTTCGACAAAGAAAACTCGAATTAAACAAGGTCAATGTTGTTTAATTAAGTTCAAATAGCAATATCCACAGTCTTAAACTCACTATTTTTTCAGAGGCTTGAGGATAGTTAGCCCCATAGATTCATTATTGTTCTGAAGCTAATAATAACTATTCTCAATAGTATTCTATAATAACTTTGAACGTAGGAATTGTTGCTGAGCAACTTTTTACCTTTTCTTAACTTTAGGTAATAGGCAAGGGTTCTCCCCCTAACCAAAGGGGGAGTTAGAGGGGGTGGCAAGGGCTCTCCCCCTAACCAAAGGAGGAGTTAGAGGGGGTGGCAAACGTAAGTGTGTGTGAGAAGTGTGGGAAGACAATTAATATTTTTCTCCCTATGCTTCCCTGCTCCGGCGCTCCCTGCTCCTCTGCTTCCCCACGCCCCACACCCTACACCCTACACCCTGTTCAACGAGAACTAATCCGCCTAGCAGTGCGGATAATTTGCCCGGCTAAAATGGCCGCCCCAAAACCGTTATCAATATTAACCACACCGATACCCGTTGCACAGGAATTTAACATGGTTAATAAAGGTGCTACCCCTCCGAAGCTGGTTCCGTAACCCACACTGGTGGGGACACCGATGACAGGACAATCTACCATACCGGCCACCACACTGGGTAACGCCCCTTCCATACCGGCTACGACAATAAGGACATCCGCTTGACTCAATAAATCTCGGTGACTCAGTAAGCGATGGATGCCGGCAACCCCCACATCCCAGAGGCGTTGAGTTTGAAAACCAGAGAATTGCGCGGTAATAGCGGCTTCTTCGGCCACTGGTAAATCTGCTGTCCCTGCGGTGAGGATAGAGATGACCCCTGAGCCTTGAAACGGGGGTGAACCGGTTTGTAGAACGCAAATACGGGCCATGGGATAGTAAACTAACGAGGGGATTTCCGCTTCAAGTTGTTCTGCGATCGCAGGTTCGATACGAGTGGCCATCACCACAGGGGAATGGCGGGCCATGGTGATCATAATTTGTCTAATTTGTTCTGGGGTTTTCCCCGGTCCCCAAATCACTTCAGGAAACCCTGTTCTTAAATGGCGATGATGGTCAACTTTAGCAAAGTCCGCCACTGGTTCAAAATTGAGGTGTTTGAGGGTTTCGAGGGCGGTATCAGGGCTTATGTCTCCTGTGGCAATGGCGTTTAGGAGTTCTTGCAGGGCATCAGGGTTCATTAAATATCTATGAGCGATTCTATGTTTTATTATCTCTTATTTTTTGTTCATTCCGGACACACCGCCCAATAACATGACCATTCCTGCCAGTAAAATGAGGATAGCGACACTGCCTAAAATCCAGTCTAATATTGTGTTGGGTTCCATTAATTTTGAGTCGTTAAGGATCTTGTTTCTTGAAAGGGAACGGAGGGTTCTGGAAAATAATTTTGCCAATCTTGACCTAAGACAATGGTAATATCAGAGGCTAAATTGCCTGTACTTTCGACTAATACCTCACCCAGTCCTAAATCAGCCCGTAGGGTAGCAGCCCCGAGATCATCACCATTTTGGGCAACAATACGAGTGGTTTCTAGGGTTTGGGGCCATTCATCACTAACAAAGATACGACGATAACCTGCCTCCCGTAAATAATTTACCATACGTCGTACGGCTTCGGGATCGTCGGTGCTATCTTGAATCGCTATTTTGAGATTGGTTGGCTGAGTGGGTTCGACTTGGAAACTGGGTTGACCGTGATCAAAATATTCCGCTACCATATTTTTAATTTGATAGGAATTGGGTAGCCAATAACTAACTTCGTGTTTCCCATCTCCGCTAAAGCGTCCAGGTAGCATTAACAATTGCACGTTAGACCGTTTGGTTTGAGAGGCAAACCCGGATAAAGCCACTAATTCCTCAACGGTTAAGTTAGTATCAATATAAGAACTAATAATCGATAAAATTTCGGGCATTCTTAATAAGGTTTGGGGTTTTAATGCCTGTTCTACCAAGGCCCGCATAAACATTTGTTGTCGTTGTACCCGGCCAATATCCCCGTAGCGATCGTAGCGAAACCGTAAAAAAGAAACCGCTTGAGATCCATCTAAATGTTGTTCGCCTTCTTTGAGGTCAATATAAAGATGTTGACTATGATCGGTG
Organism: Cyanothece sp. BG0011; assembly: GCF_003013815.1. GTDB lineage: Bacteria > Cyanobacteriota > Cyanobacteriia > Cyanobacteriales > Microcystaceae > Crocosphaera. The sequence goes on from NZ_PRLH01000051.1 coordinate 27,569, forward strand.
TATTTCATATCTTTGGGAACATAGACATTAACCCCTCCCAAAGCATCAATGACCTTTTCAACCCCTTGAACATTAACTCGTACATAGCGATCAACCGGAACACCCCCTAATAATTCGCTGACGGTTTCGGCTGCTAAAGATGGGCCTCCATAATAGTTGGCTTCATTAATTTTTCTCAGTTCATAATTGATAGTGGTTTGGGTATCTCTGGGAATGGAGAGGAGACTAAGTTTATTGCTGAGGGGATCAAACCTAACCAAAACCATCGTATCCGACAAACCCTTAAAGGAGTTAACTAAGGCGTGATACCCTAAATCTTCGGTGGGTTTTTCGTCTAGTTCCGAGGTTAAAACTTTCGTTCCTAACACCAATACATTGACAGGACGACTTAATTCGGGAAGCCTTAAACTTTTATAGGAAATGGCTTCATCTTGACTAAAGACTTCTTCTTGTTCGGGAGTCAAAGCACTTTGCTTAAGAGGAGTTGCCGACAAAGAAATAGCAATAAAAGCGCCCGCCGCCGCCGATGTCAGAGAAACCGCAGTCAGTCCTAAACTAATGAACAACCAATTTAGACCTTTAGACTTTTTCTTCACAGAAGATTTCTGTTGACTATGATTTTTGGGATGGGTTTTTTTGACTGACACAACTTTCCTCACACCTTAGATGTCGTCGACACTGGGTTAAATTTTACCGAAAAGTAACCGTTAACCACTACTACGACTTTTAGCTTTGTTGTTTAGGATTATGACCCTATTAAGGCAATCATCCTATCATAGCTTTACTTAACTAAACTTAGTCTAAAACTTTTTTCCTTTGCTGACCACTAATCAGTTATCAGTTACCAGTGATCAGTGACCCATTTTGACATATTTGCCCCAAAATTCTGGGAGGATCAAGGATTTGTCTTTTATTTTGTGTAATTGTTGACTTTTTTAATCCCAGAGGTGGAAACTCTATATTAAAAATACAAATATAATACACATTATTTATTCATCAAATCCTATCAGCAAATTCAAGTCAAGATTAATTGGTTTACCATTGATGATTTTCTATTGTTTTCTTCTCAGTAAAATCTTTTAGAAAAACTCATATATCTATCTTTAGTCTTAGTAATATATCTATCTTTAGTCACACAATAATAATCAGGTTTTTTCTATAGTCTAAAGTAGTGATTTTTATAGAATAAATTGAGGTTAAAACTAAGTTAAATTCGAGTAAAAAGCAAGTTAAAAAATCAAAATCATTGAACTCATTTCATTTAAATATGACTCAACTCAGTCTAGAAAAAAACAATCAAAATAAAGCGCGATCGCAGACAGAAAAAACAATAGATCGTATTTTCAAGGGATTAACTTATCTATTTGCTTTTAGTGTGATTGCTATTTTAGTTTGGATAGCCATTCAAGTCGCACTACAAGCAAAACCAGCGATCGCAGAATTTGGCTTAGGATTTTTAACCTCAACCAGTTGGAATCCGCCTGAACAAAATTATGGCATTTTACCGGCGGTTTACGGAACCGTAGTTAGTTCTTTCATTGCCCTATTAATTGCGGTTCCCATTGGCTTGGCCAGTGCCATTATTTTGAGTGAAAACTTTTTACCCTTATCAATTCGTCGTAGCCTTGTTTTCTTAGTGGAACTTTTAGCCGCTATTCCTAGTGTTGTTTATGGGTTATGGGGAATTTATGTATTAATTCCGTTCTTAAAACCTATTGGTAGTTGGTTACATAATACTTTGGGTTGGATTCCTTTATTTAGTACCAGTTATATCGGTCCGGGAATGTTACCAGCCGGAATCATTTTATCCATTATGATTCTGCCCATTTTAACCACCATTGCCAGAGACTCTTTAGCGGCAGTCCCCCCTGAATTGCGATCCGGGTCCTATGGCGTAGGGGCAACCCGTTGGCAGACTATGTTTAGCGTATTGATTCCGGCAGCTTTTTCGGGCATTGTTGGGGGCATTATGTTGGCTTTAGGCCGCGCGTTAGGAGAAACCATGGCCGTTACTTTAGTCATCGGTAATAGTAATAATTTAGACGTTTCTTTGCTTGCCCCGGCCAGTACCATTGCGTCTTTAATGGCTAACCAATTCTCAGAAGCGGCTGACCTCCAAAAATCCGCTTTATTGTATGCAGGATTAGTTTTATTTGCCATTACTTTAATTGTCAATATTTTAGCAGAATTTATTATTAGTAAAGTTAAAAAATACTAGATTCAATTATCATGAATAACTCACAAACTTATTCTTCTGATTCCGTCAATTTAGAATACACAGCTACTAAAACCCGTAACTGGATGGGTAGCCTATTAACGGGTCTAGCTTTTACTTTTTTAGGTATTGCTTTGCTTCCTTTAGCCTTAGTTATTGTTTACGTTTTTTTCAAAGGAGTCAGTCGTCTTAATTGGTCTTTATTTACCGAATTACCGCCCCCTCCTTTACAAAGCGGCGGAGGTATTGGCCACGCAATTATAGGAACTTTAATGTTAGTGGCTATTGCTGCGGTGATGAGCATTCCCACCGGTATTTTAGGAGGTATTTATTTATCAGAATTTAGTGATCAAAGATGGGGTCGTTGGATTCGATTTGCAGCCAATATTTTAAGTGGGGTTCCTTCGATTATTATGGGGATTTTTGCCTACGGGGTGTTAGTAGTTACGATGGATTCTTATTCAGCGATCGCCGGGGGTTTTGCCTTAGCTATTCTGATGTTACCTATTGTCGTAAGAACCACTGACGAAGCCTTACAATTAGTGGATAAAGAAGTTCGATGGGCTTCTGTAGGGGTTGGTGCATCTAACTTTCACACAGTTTTATATATTGTTTTGCCGACCGCTTTACCTGGCATTTTAACTGGGACAACCTTAGCCGTTGCTCGTGCCGCTGGAGAAACAGCCCCGTTAATCTTTACGGTTCTTTATTCTCAATTTTGGCCTAAAGGTTTATTTAGTCCTGTTCCTTCTTTATCAGTGCTAATTTATAACTTTGCCACAGTTCCTTATGATAATCAAAGAGAACTTGCTTGGGCTGCTTCTTTAGTGTTAGTTTCTTTGGTTTTAATTACCAGTGTTATTTCTCGTTTAGTGACGGGAAAACAACGGTGAACAGAATTAAGAATGTAGAATGCAGAATTAAGAATGCACAATCAATTCTATATTTTAAATAGCTGACCACTGAATTTGAACTTAGTTTATTGAACATTGTCCAATCTAACGGAATTTAATTATGTCTTCTGCCCATTCTTTACAAAATAATTCTCAACAAAATCAATCCTTTGATAGTGTTTTACATACAGAAAATTTAAGCGTTTACTATGGTGATTTTTTAGCCTTAGACAATGTTTCGATGGACTTTCCCCGTAAACAAATTACAGCCTTAATCGGTCCATCTGGTTGTGGAAAAAGTACCTTAATTCGTTGTTTGAATCGTCTTAATGATCTGATCGATACTTGTCGAGTGAAAGGGAAAGTAATTTATCGAGACAAAAATCTTTATGGTTCCAAAATTGACCCCGTAGAAGTACGTCGTCATATTGGCATGGTATTCCAAAAACCTAACCCTTTTCCTAAGTCTATTTACGAAAATATTGCCTATGGTGCCAGGATTAATGGCATAGAAAATGATATGGATGAACTGGTGGAGCGATCGCTTAAACAAGTGGGGTTATGGGATGAGGTTAAAGATAAACTCGACAGTAATGGCTTATCCTTATCCGGGGGACAAAAACAACGCCTTTGTATTGCTCGCGCCGTTGCCCTCAAACCAGATATTATTCTCATGGATGAACCGGCATCGTCTCTCGATCCCATTTCTACGTCTACCATTGAATCGTTGATCCAAGACCTCAAAGAAAAATATACCATCATCATTGTCACCCATAATATGCAACAAGCCACTAGAGTGGCTGACTATACTGCTTTTTTTAATGCCGAAGAGTCAGAAAAAGGCAACCGTTACGGCTATTTAGTGGAATACGATAAAACTGAGGAGATTTTTAATAACCCTCAAGAAAAAATGACCAAAAAATATGTAAGTGGACGGTTTGGATAATATTCACCAAATAATTAATAATTATTAATTGTTAATTATTAATTGCTGCCAGCTGTCAAGAGACTCGTTACGGTTTCAATAATAAAGAAGGTAATCTAAACACCGCCGTAACGATTCCCCCGATAACGGCACTAATACCACCGACGACTAAAGGGAGGATTAAAGAACGAAAACCCTTGAGGTCTGATACTTCTTTAACTAGGGTGTCTTGGGTGTTTTCTACCCTCTCTAATCGTTTATCCATTCCTGTGATTTCTGTCTCAATCTTTGCCAGTTTCACCTCAATGGTGTTTAGTTTCTCTGACTGCTTATCTAGTTTGGTGTTTACGTCTTTGATATCCTGTTTAAGTTCTTTTAGGATATCTGCTAAGTCGTAAGGTACGGTAATCGGTTCATTCATAAGTTAAACTTTTAGTAGATTCGATTGTTAGATGTCTTTTATTTTATTCTGTCTCCTCTCTCCTGACTCTTGACTCGGTGACTCGGTGACTCTTGACTCGGTGACTCTTGACTCGGTGACTCGGTGACTCGGTGACTCCTGTCTCCCCAAAACAAACAAAAATATTTTTAAATTCCCCCAAGCCACTAAAAAGAAAGACTATAATAACCAGAAATTATTATAGGTGTGAGAAGAGGAAGTCTATGGCCGTTCAACTAAAACAAGCCCTAACTGTGGGTACATATATCGTCAGCCAACGGTTAAAGGGTCGTCAACGCTTTCCGTTGGTATTGATGTTAGAACCTCTATTTCGTTGTAATTTAGCCTGTTCTGGATGCGGAAAAATCCAACATCCTACTGACATTTTAGCCCGTAACCTCACCCCCGAAGAATGTTTTAACGCCGTTGAAGAATGTGGCGCGCCGGTGGTGTCTATTCCTGGGGGTGAACCCTTACTCCATCCTCAAATTGATGAAATTGTTAAAGGGTTGGTCCAACGGAAAAAATTTGTTTATCTTTGTACCAATGCCATTCTTTTAGAAAAGAGTTTACATAAGTTTGAACCCTCCCCTTATTTTTGCTTCAGTGTGCATTTAGATGGGTTACGGGAACATCATGATAAATGTGTCGATCGCAAAGGGGTATTTGATAAGGCGATCGCAGGTATTAAAGCAGCTAAGGCGAAAGGGTTCCGAGTTACCACCAATACTACTGTGTTTGAAGGGGCAGATCCCAAAGAAATGCAAGAATTTTTCGATTTCCTCGAAACTTTGGGAACCGATGGCATGATGATTTCCCCTGGATACAGTTATGAATGGGCCCCCAATCAAGAGAATTTCTTAAAACGGGAACAAACGAAGAAGTTATTCCGAGAAATTTTAATGCCTTGGAAGTTAGGCAAGAAAAAATGGAATTTTAACCATAATCCTCTCTTTTTAGATTTTCTCTTAGGGGAAAAAGATTATGAATGTACCCCCTGGGGAAGTCCCAGTTATAGTGTGTTAGGCTGGCAAAAACCCTGTTATCTTCTCAATGAAGGTCATTATCAAAGCTTTAACGAGTTGATGGAAGAAACCCAATGGGAAAACTACGGCCGCGCTAGTGGTAATCCTAAATGTGCCGATTGTATGGTACATTGCGGTTACGAACCCACTGCAGCTATGGATGCAATGAACCCTGCAAACATGGGACGGGCTTTAGGTAGTGTGATTAGTGCTTAAATAGTAGGGTGGGCAATGCCCACCTTAAAACTATCTTATAACTGTTCCCTTTCCCCTTGATGTTTTTCCTTCAATTTCAAACGAATTTCGCTATGAACTTCACGGGTAATGGGATAAAAATAAGCCAAAATTAACCCTACCATTAAAATAATAGCCGGTAAGGGAGCCACCGCAATTCTAATGGCAAATAAGGCGGTTTCGGGTTGGGTGGGAATGGGTTCACCTGGAATTTGTTCAACGAAACCAGCAGCTTCTAACACCACACCCACCAAGAATAATCCTAACGCTAACCCAAACTTTTGTAAGAGTACCATAAAGGCATAAAATACCCCTTCTCTACGTTGTCCGGTTTCTAATTCATCTAATTCTATAACATCGGGAACCATTGACCAAGGAATGAGATAAGCAACGGATACCCCAAACCCGGCCATAATGGCTAAAATAAACATTAATGTTACTTGTCCCGGTTGTAATAAAAAGAGTCCAATTTGAGCAATAATCCAAATTAATGTACCCATAAAATAGACAATTTTTTTATCTAATTTCTGACAGACAGCTTGCCATAAAAATAACATAATTAATGCAGTTCCTTGCACAGCTAAGGCCACTAACCCCGATGTATCTTCCCCTAAGTTCATATAACTAACCACAAAATAAACTAATATAGATGCCGTTAATTGAACTGCTAACCAAGAACATAAATAAATGCCAATTACAAATAAAAAGGGACGGTTATTAAAGACAATTTTTAATTGTTGGAAAAAAGAAAGATTGGTTTGTTCTTGATTATCTTGTCTAGTTTGTTGCGCTTCTTGATTAACTAAATGATCTTCAACTTTTGCCAAGAGTAAACTACAACCAAATCCCAATAATAATAAACTCGATAAAATAGAAAAGAAGCTAATATAATCTATATTTCCACTGCCTCCTAGAAAGGTTGAAGTAGCAGGAATCAGTCTGAAAATTGCATAAATTATTCCTAAGATACTGACCCCAATTAAAACAGTCCCTACTTGTTTCTTTTGGCTTAAATTTAAAATAGGTTCTCTGCCCTTTTCTTGAATCCTCAAAGTACACCAAAGTAGGGCAATAATGCCTAAAATAGAACAACTTAATCCTAAAATAAAGAATCGTGTTTGAGGATCATCAGGATAAGCAATAGAAGCTAAAATATAGAGAATTAATGATAAAATACTGCCGCCAATGGAAAAAGAAAAACGAAAACTATTGAGGCTAGTTCTTTCATTATAATCTTGGGTTAATTCGGGAGTTAATGCCGTATAAGGTAAATTGACTGTTGTATAAGCAATGTTAAAAAGGATTCCAATAATGACATAATAAGCAAATAAACCCCAGCGATTGGCTGTTAAATCATCACTAAATGATGGGATAATCCATTGTAAAGAATAAAAGAGAGCAAAGGGAATCATTCCCCCTAAAATCCAAGGAAGACGACGACCCCAACGAGTGCGAGTTTTATCACTTAAGACTCCAACAATTGGGTCATTAATAGCGTCAGAAATTTTACCAATCATTAAAATACTGCCTGCTAAACCCGGCGGTAAACCAGCCACATTGGTGAAGAAAAATAATAAATAAAAGACTAAAATATTAGCAGCGATCGCCGGACCAAAATCACCAGCCCCATAGGCTAATTTTGTGGTAAAATGGAGTTTCTCAGTATCAGGTGATGTCATAAAAAAAGAGTTATTTCAACATAGTATTAATTATGCCCCAACCCCGTAAACGGTTTGCTCAACATTGGTTACGCAGTGAAACGGCACTAGAACAAATTATACAGGCTGCCAACCTCAAAAACAGCGATCGCCTCTTAGAAATTGGTCCCGGAACCGGTATTTTAACCCGTCGTCTCTTACCGTTAGTTCAGTCCCTTATTGCAGTAGAATTAGATTGGGATCTTTGTAAAAAATTAGTCAAAAGTTTAGGAAATGAAGATAATTTTTTACTGTTGCAAGGGGATATTTTAAAATTAGATATTGCCAGAGAAGCCAAAGATTTTCCTAAGTTTTTACCCATCAATAAAGTCGTTGCTAACATTCCATATAATATTACCAGTCCCATTTTAGATAAACTATTGGGTAGCATTGCTTCTCCTAAAAATCCTTCTTATGATCTCATTGTTTTATTAATTCAAAAAGAAGTGGCTCAAAGAATTGTTGCTGCTCCTGGTAGTAAAAATTATGGTGCATTATCCATTAAAATGCAATATTTAGCCGACTGTAATTATATTTGTGATGTGTCGAAAAAAGCCTTTTATCCTCCCCCAAAAGTAGACTCTGCTGTCATTACGTTTCGTCCTCGTTCTTTACTTAATTCTGCCATAAATCCTAAACATTTAGAAACCTTAATTAATCTGGGGTTTTCCAGTCGTCGTAAAATGTTACGCAATAACCTAAAAAGTTTAATTAATCAGGATCTTTTGACAGAATTTTTAACAGAAATTGACCTAAATGAAAAAGTACGGGCTGAAAACTTGGATCTTAATCAATGGATCGCATTAAGTAATCATTTTTCTCAATAATCTCTCAAATCATCATTTAATATGTTATATAAAAAATGTCTTGCATTCCAGACAATCCTTGTTAAGATATAAGTATATTAATAATATTTTCATATTTTCGTTGCACCCTCACCCTTTTATTATGTTTAATACCCTGCTGACTCCTCAACTGTGGAAACCCAAAATTTCTCTCTTAGAAGAATTTTTACAGGTTTTACCCCTTCAATATCGAACCATTGTCGCTTTAGCTTACTTTACGACTTCTAGAATAGAGGATATTTTATCTTTACAAAAAGAAGACATTACTGGTGAAATAATTATGATTGAGGACTCAAACTTACAAAAGAAGAAAAAAGTTCCAATTATTACCAGATTAAGACCCTATTTAACCGTATATCTTAATGGATATGACCCTAACCAATCAGACTTGTTGTTTACTGATCGATTAGGAAACCCTCTCACCAGTTCCCATGTGTTCAAAATTTTGAATATAGTAGCAAAAAAGATAAATCTTCCCGATATGTATTTGTCTGTTCTACGCTAATGTCTATAAATAGCATAATGATCGGATTTGGGCTGTATTAATTTCGACAAAAAATTAGATATTAAAATTCGTCTCAATTGCTTGGTTTGAACCCAATAACGAGGTTTAATGAAAGTATAGAATGTTATTGGAGCATCAATCATGACATCAGCCACTGTCACTCAAATGAAATGTGCTTGTCCTTCTTGTAATTGTATTGTTTCTATTAGCGATGCTGTGCAAAAAGAAGGCAAATATTATTGCGGTGATGCTTGTGCTAATGGCCATCCCAACGGTGCAGGATGTTCTCATCATGGGTGTGAATGTCACGCATAGAAACAAGATCACAGGCATTGGCCTAAAAATCAGTTAAAACAGGAGAATATGAGGATAATGTATTGCTCCTTTTTAACTGAAGATGACCTATCATTTAAGAATTGCCGATATTCCTTCGAGTGAGCGACCCCGTGAGCGTTTAATGGCCGTAGGGGCAAAAAATCTGGCGACTGCTGAACTCTTAGCCATTTTACTGGGAACAGGACAAGGAAAAGGTAAACTCTCTGCTGTGGGGTTAGGCCATCATATTCTACAAGAATTAAGCAAACATCGTCGTGATCCCCTCGATCTTTTACGGGATATTAGTCCTAACGAACTGATGACCATTGATGGTATTGGACCGGCGAAAGCGACAACCATTATTGCTGCAGTAGAATTAGGAAAACGAACCTTTCAAGTGCGTCCCCTCGAACGAGTGACCATTGATAGTCCAGAAGCTGCGGTTGCTGCCTTGAGTCATGACTTAATGTGGGAAAGACGAGAGCATTTTGCTGCTGTTTTTTTAGACAGTAAATACCGACTCTTAGGAACAAAAGTGATCACCATTGGAACCGCTACAGAAACCCTGGTTGATCCGGCTGAAATTTTCCGAGAAACCCTCAAACAAGGGGCAAACGCTTTAATTGTGGCGCATAATCATCCGTCTGGCAATGTTGAACCCTCACAAGAAGATTTAGATTTAACAGAACAATTATTAAAGGGGATGCAACTTATTCGTATTCCTCTGATTGATCATCTTATCTTAGGAGAAGGCAATCATTGCAGTTTGCATAGGATAACAGATTTATGGCAACGTTATCCTCAAGAATGAACCAACTTGTTAGTCTGAAATTTAGAATAATTAATTATGTTGGGTTTCGTTCCTCTACCCAACCTACCAGATCAGCGATCGTACTAATTCTTGGAGTTCCCTTTGTATGGATCACTCAAGAATGATAAGAGTTTCTCTATCATATACATACGTAAATGGTATTTAATTTAGGATTGATTTTAGGCTATACTAGGAGCAATACTAGATAATCTTAATTTGCTTTTCTGATTGAGATTGTCAGGAATTATACCAGTATCGATAAAGACAACAGATCAACCTGATCATAAGCTTCTGCAAAACTTTTATTTGAAGAGCTTTTTCAAGTTAATCGGCTTAAAATCAATCAAAATAGTTGAACCCTCACCCCACAATGAATGCTTTAACCATTATCTGGATAGCTTTACCCTTGTTTATTGGGTTTAGTATTTATTTATTGCCCTCAATCTGTCGTTATCTTGCTTTAGGAGTTGCTATTATTTCCCTAGGGTACAGCTTAAAAATATTCAGTTTATCGTTACCGTTAGATTTACAATTACTAGATAATTTCGGGGTAATTTTATTAATTGATAACTTAAGTGGTTTTTTTGTTTTAACGAATGCCTTAGTTACCTTGGGAGTTATTCTTTATTGCTGGCAGAGTGATAAAACTAACTTTTTTTATACCCAGGTTATTATTTTACATGGCAGTGTTAATGCTGCTTTTATTTGTGCTGATTTTATCAGTTTATATGTAGCTTTAGAAGTTATTAGTATTGCTGCCTTTTTACTCATTACTTATCCAAGAAGCGATCGCTCAATATGGGTAGGGTTACGTTATCTCTTTGTCAGTAATGTGGCCATGTTATTTTATCTGGTAGGCACAGTTTTAGTCTATAAGGCACATCATTCTTTTGGCTTTGAAGGGTTAAGAGGATCACCGCCAGAAGCAGTTGCCCTTATTTTTTTAGGACTGTTAGCAAAAGGCGGTATTTTTGTTTCAGGGTTATGGTTACCTTTGACCCATTCTGAGTCGGATAGTCCTGTTTCTGCTATGTTATCAGGGGTTGTGGTTAAAGCGGCAATTTACCCCTTAGTTCGTTGTACGTTAATGGTTCCTGAAGTTGATCCGATTATTCGTATTTTTGGAGTAGGAACGGCATTATTAGGGGTGAGTTATGCTATTTTTGAACAAGACACAAAACGGACGTTAGCTTTTTCTACTGTTTCCCAATTAGGCTTTATTTTGGCAGCCCCAGAAGTGGGTGGATTTTATGCTTTAACTCATGGTTTAGTTAAGTCATCTTTATTTTTGATGGCAGGAATTTTACCAAGTCGTAACCTCAAAGTATTAAAAGATCAACCGATGAAAACTGCTATTTGGATACCTTTGGTTATGGCCAGTTTTTCAATTTCGGGATTTCCTTTATTATCAGGGTTCGGGGCAAAAGTTTTGACCATGAAAAATTTACTACCTTGGCAAGTCATTGGAATGAATATTGCTGCCCTAGGGACAGCCACCACCTTCGCTAAGTTTATCTTTTTACCCCACGAAAAAAGCGGAGGAAGTAAAGCAAAATCTGGATTTTTTCCAGCCATCAGTGTATTATTAGGTGGCTTATTAATTGCCAATGGTGTTTACTATCAAGCCTATACTTTGACTAATATTATCAAACCTTTACTTACAATCTTTTTAGGCTGGTTTATTTATATTTTAATAGTTCAACGAATGGTAATTAAACTACCCCGTATCGCTGAACAATTTGAGCATTTAATTGGAGGGATGAGTTTAATGTTAATTTTTCTGTTTTGGGTTATCCTAGGAAATCAAACCTCAATATTCTAGGTCAAGCAGATAAAATAGACAACCTGGCTTAATCTTAGATGCTCTTAGGTGTTGGTCACATTTAAGCGTGTATAATTAATGCGATCGCTTCGTTACTCCCTATTAAAATGCTAGTTCCTGAACTTTCACAACAAGATTTAGATTTAACGGAACAATTATTAAAAGGAATGCAACTCATTCGTATTCCACTGATTAATCATCTTATCTTAGGAGAAGGCAATCATTTCAGTTTACACAGAATAACAGATTTATGGCAACGTTATCCTCAAGAATAAACTATCTTGTTAGTTTGAAATTTAGAATAATTAATTATGTTGGGTTTCGTTCCTCTACCCAACCTACCAGATCAGCATTGTCCCATACAACCATTATTTATTCATAATGAACTAAAATTTGATTAGTCCCTTGAAGCCATTGAATAATAATGGTAATTAAATATGACTCATTCTGTTACTTTAAAGATTCCTGATCATTTATATTCTCCTCTATTAGAAAAGGCAAATCAAATGGGAAAAAAGCCAGAAGAATTAATGATTGAATATTTATAAACTATGATTAAGAATACAGAAGATGACCCCGGAGAGGAGTTTATAGGGGCGTTTAATAGTGAGCTTCCCGACTGGACAGAAAACCATGATGTTTATTTAGGAAAGTCTTTATCTGAATAATAATTAGGATGTTAGAAATCTTTGTGGATACGTCTGGATGGGGGAATTTAGTGGATAAAAGTCAACCTTATCATCTTGAGCATTAATGTAGAACACACCTATTATATTAGATGCCGTTAGACGTTGATTACTAAATTTGTGCTTTCATGGTAATTAGGTTTATAAGCTGATTTAACCGTTAAACTATGTTAGTTCCCTTAACTCGTGACGCATTAGAAGAAATTATTCCCCCCATTGCCACAGGAAACCAATATTCTTTTTATTGGGGTAAATGGCGAGATTTATTGCAGCGTTTGTTTATTTCATTAATTGCTTTGGTCATCACTTGGTTATTAGGAAAATTAGCCGGGTCTGGTGGCGAAACCATTAAACTGATTTTTGATATCATTGCCGGATTATATTGGCTGTGGGGTCCTGTTTTATGGGCCAGTGTTCGCAATGGGAAATACCGTCGTTATCCTTATTGTGGGTTTTGGCAAGGACAAGTCTTAGATGTGTTTATCACCGAAGAATTAGTCGGAGAAGAACAAACGGTGAATAAATGGGGGGAGTTGGTAGTCATTGAAAATAGAGAACGACAAATTAATATCGAAGTGGGAGACGAAGAAGGGTTTACTGCCATCACAAAAGCCCCTATAAACCGCCTTTATCGAGTCATTAAACCAGGACAAATAGCAGAAATGTTGATTTTGTCAAAAACCCCAGAATTAAGCCGTATTGATAAGATTACAGATGTTTATTTTCCTCAACACAATTTATGGATAGGAGAGTATCCTTATCTACGCCGTGATATTTTTAAACAGGTTAGCGAAGAGTTGGGGGGATATTCAAGTTATCGTACTCCAACAAAAGGAAAAGCCCGTATTGTTCGACGACGCAGACGCTGAATTTAGCAATTATTAATTGTTAATGATACGATAAACATAAGCTGTGTTTGTTTCTAGAAATAACTCCGAAGGTCTATCAATTGTGTCATTCTCAGAAATTTCAAAAGTAGGAAATAAATTAAGGGCTTTTGGTGGGTCGTTTTTGAAAAAATACGGTTCTGTATAGCTACTATTATTCAGAAAATTACTCTCGATTAGCATAATTCTTTTAGGATGAATAATATAGTGACTCGTTTGACAAGTTTCTGTTACCGAAATTCCTTTGTTAGTAACGTAAGTATCTATATAATTATATTGATTATTCTTTTTTCGTTTTCTTTGTATTGTTGGGTCACAAATGGTTGAATTAGGGGGTAATTCCTCAAGAATCTTGGTTACATCTTCTGTACTCATTAAAGCATTTTCACTATATTTACTTAGCATAAAGCGGTAATCATAGCGTATATTTTGTAAACAGGAAATCATAATAAATATGCCAATAAAAATGACTAATACTTTCTGATAACGAGAAGAATAATCTAAATGAGCAAGGGTAATAACAGTTAAAACAATTGGTGCAAAGGATATAAGTGACTTATAGTAAGGAACGGTTTCTTTAGGATCAATATTAGCAGCAGCTAGAAGAAAGATTAACCAAGTTGACACCCAAAACAACCAAATATACGGGTTTCCTTTAAACTTGACAAACCCTAAATAAGTCACTATGGATAAGAAGATAATTGAAATGAATAAAGATAACCGAGAATCATCCCATAAATAATGTTGTTGACCTAAAGTCAAATAGTTTAAAATTAACTGACTAAATTTATTAAATAACTTGATTAAAAAAGAGCTATCAGATTGAGAACTAGACTTAAGCACTGTTTTAATAATAGCTTTTGTATTACGAAAATTGCGTCCAAATTCACCGATCCAGTACGGTGTTAAGCTGATAATAGCTGACATAATACTAATAAAAGGTAAAGTTATAAATAGATATTGTTTTTTCTTAATCCCTCGATAAATGAAAACAGCAATAGCAATAATAAACACCAAGGGAATAATAAATAAAGTGGAAGAGTGCAAACTAACTAAAATAGCTAAAACAATCCCTGAAAATATCCATAAAGTAACTTGTGATAAAAAAGAATATTTATTTTTCATTTCTAGCTGATAGAGAGCCGTTAATAATAGGAAGAAAAAGGGAATTGAACTCGGATTCCATTGAAAATTACTAATAAAAATATCTCCAAAAAATAAACTATACCAAAAACCAGCTAGTCCACTCAAAAAAAGTCTTAATGACCTTTTGGTTCTATCTAATAGTTGATAAATTAAATAGATAAAAAGAGGAATTGATAAAAAAGAAAATAAAGCATTGGGAAAAGCTTGAAAAACAGGGGCAGCACCAAGTATAGTAAAGGGAAAAAAAAGATAATAATAAAGGGGTAAAATATGATGTCCTCCAATGGAAGATACAGGTCCAAGGGTAGGAAATTTCCCCTTCCATATTTCCATGATCAAAAAACTATCTCTTATCTGATCGGGATCAGGTCCAATATCAAAAGTTACATACTGAAAAACAGCTATTACTCTTGTAAAAAAAGCAAAACTTATCGCTAAAACTATCAAGATAAATCCTATAACTTTTATTGTTTTAGCATCAATAGTCGTTGATTTTGTCATCTTAAAAACTCAAAAATAAAATAGACTGATTAGAAACTCGATAATAAAACATAGATCTACAATAAAATATCATAAGATATTATTATTTAAAAGTGTTAACTGATTGATTTTTGTAAATACCCTAAATTAGCACTGCTATTTTATGACCATACAACGAAAACTAACTGTGTGGTATTATATTGGCTCATGGAGACACGATAAACCTCTAGAATCTTAAGATTTAACCAAAAACACTTTGATAAGGCTTTAAGATAGAATAACAGAGAGTTATTAAGCCTATTCTCATTTGACTTGAGAGTATTATATATCTTTGTCGGGATTTTTATGATAAAGTTTTTAGTTAATTGATAGTTATTTTAAAAGAAGTTTATCCAGATGTTATTTAATTCTACAATTTTCATTTTAGGGTTTTTACCTTTAACCTTATTAGGTTTTTGGGGGTTAAGTAAGTTTCGCTTGACTAAAGGTGCTACAGTTTGGCTTTTGGTTAGTTCTTTATTTTTCTATTCTTACTGGAATATTTTTTCCCCTGCTGGACAAGGACAAACCATTCAATACATTATTTTGATTATTCTTTCTATTGCCATTAATTATAGCATAGGAACAGAAATATCGAATTCAAAACAGTTTAGTCAACGGTCAAAGTTGCTCTTGATTTTAGGAACTATCTTAAATTTAAGTGTCATTATTTATTATAAGTATGCTAACTTTTTTCTCAGTTCTCTTAATGCTCTATTTTCTAGCAACTTTAGAATAGAAGGTTTGATTCTTCCTTTAGGAATTTCTTTTTATACCTTTACTCAAATTGCTTATTTAGTTGATGCTTATCGGGGAGAGTTAAAAAAAGAAAATTATAATTTACCTACTTATGGTTTATTTATTCTATTCTTTCCTCAATTAATTGCAGGACCTATTCTTCGCCATGATGAATTAATACCACAACTGCGTTCTTTAAAAAATAAAGTTTTCTCTTCTAAAACCTTTTCGTTAGGGTTAATCTTCTTTACCCTTGGACTCTCTAAAAAAGTCATTATCGCTGATACGTTATCCCCTTGGGTGGCCACTATATTTAATAATACAAGCTCTTTAACTTTTATTGATGCTTGGGTAGGTGCAATTAGTTACACTTTACAATTATATTTTGATTTTTCGGGTTATTCTGATATGGCCATTGGGTTAGGTTATATGTTTAATATTGTCTTACCGATTAACTTTAATTCTCCTTATAAAGCGACATCAATTAGTGATTTTTGGCGACGTTGGCACATTACCTTATCTAACTTTTTAAGGGACTATTTATATATTCCGTTGGGGGGAAGTCGTCGCGGTGAAATTCGACGATATGCTAATCTAATTATGACCATGTTATTAGGAGGGTTATGGCACGGTGCCGGGTGGACATTTGTTATTTGGGGAGGGTTACATGGTTTATATTTATCCATTAATCATGGTTGGCGAAAATTAAATATTTCTCTTCCTTCATGGTTAGGTTGGATGATAACTTTTTTAGCTGTTATTGTTGGTTGGGTAATGTTTCGCGCTCAAAGTTTATCCGATGCTATGGAAATGATTCAGGCTATGATAGGAATGAAAGGCATTGTTTTACCAGGAACAGTCCGAGGTAAAATAGGCTTTTTAACTATGTTTGGATTTCAACTTGAGTCTTGGGATAAGTTTACTTATTTACCGAGTTTTTATAATAGTAAGTTCTTAAGTTTTGTGGTTTTATTTATATTAACAGTAGGAGCGTTAAAATTACCCAATAGTCAAGAAATTGCTCACAAAATACAATTTAAACTACCTTGGGCTTTTGTTTTGGGTATATTAGCAACCTATTGTTTATTATCCTTAAATCGTGTTTCTGAATTTCTGTATTTTCAATTTTAATCCAATTTACAACTATGCTTAACTTCAATCGAGAAATAACTTTTCATAAAAAAAAATCAAAACTAACTAATCATGTGCAGAAAGCCACTTCTTTTAATTACTTATTTTTTGGAACTTTATTATTAGGTATTACTGGAATCAGTTTAGGCAATTTTTTGATTGACCCCTATGATATTTTTCGTCATAATAATCCTGTTGATTTGAAGTTGAGAAAACCAGAAAAAATAGAGCAAGATCGACTCTATAAAACTATTGATGTTATTAACATTAAACCCGAAATTATTCTCATTGGTTCTTCGAGAGTTAAACAAGGATTAAACCCAAATCATCCAGCTTTACCGAAAGAGATGAACCCTTATAATTTAGGCATTGATGGGTCTAATACCTATGAAATTTTACGATATCTAGAGCATACTTATGTTAATCAACCTAACTTAAAAACGGTTATTATGGGACTTGATCATTATATGTTTAATGATTATTATAAACTGCAAGACTCTTTTGTCGAAAAACGTTTAAGCAAAACCCATATTATCCCCACAGACTTAATTAATACGCTTTTTTCTCAAGATGCTATTATTGCCAGTAAAAACACCATCACAGAAAATTTAACAGAAACAGAAAATCAGAAAGCTTTAACTTATGGAGATAATGGTTTTTTCCCTTACCCTTATCATGACCCCAACGACGGTAATGCACCCTGGAGATTTAGAAATACCATTCAACAATATTTTGGTTTTCATCCTCAATATAAATTATCTGAGGCTCGCTTAAATGATTTCAAAAAAATTGTTGAATTTTGTCGTCAGCATAACATTAATTTAATTGTCTTTATTTCTCCAGCCCACGCAACCCAATGGGAAACTTTACGAGTTACCGATAGATGGGATACTTACGAACAATGGAAACGAAAAATGGTAGAAGTTACCCCCGTTTGGGATTTTTCTGGCTATAATTCCATAACAACTGAACCCATTCAACCAGTTATGAGTAACTATGTTGATAACTCTCACTATACTCCTAAAATCGGCGATTTTGTCCTAAATCGCATTTTATCCCATGAGGTTGACCAAGTTCCCCAAGATTTCGGCGTTTTAATGACCCCAGAAAACATTGATAAACATTTAATTAAGATTCGCGCCGATAGAGAAAAATGGGCTAAAATGCGTCCTAATGAAGTTGAGTTAGTGGAAACCTTAAAACGGAACTTTAAACCACCCCAAAAGTCAAAATAAACATAAGATTTTTTTATATAAAAATGTTAGACCATCAACCCGCATCTTCAACCATCAATCGGACTCGTTATCGCTTGGCGGTGTTAATACCCTGTCGCAATGAAGGATTAACCATTGCTCAGGTCGTTCAACAGTTTCAAAAGAAATTACCTGAGGCTGACATTTATGTTTATGATAACCGTTCTACGGATGACACCGTAGCCCAAGCCAAAAATGCAGGGGCTATTGTGCGCTACGAACCCCAACCGGGCAAAGGTAACGTAGTGCGACGGATGTTTGCTGATATTGATGCAGATATTTACATCTTAGTGGATGGGGATAATACCTATGAAGTTGATGCCATCGGCCACTTAGTCGATAAACTCTTAAACGAGAATCTAGATATGGTTGTCGGGGCCCGTCGTTCTGCAGCCCATGATAAACAAGCTTATCGTTTAGGCCATCGCAGTGGTAATCTTTTTTTAACAGGGGTGGTCAAGTTCTTATTTGGCGCACAACTCAAAGATATGCTCTCAGGTTATCGCATCTTTTCTCGTCGTTTTGTTAAGTCTTTTCCTGCCATTTCCAGTGGCTTTGAAATCGAAACAGAATTAACCGTACATACCCTAGAACTTAAAATTCCTTTCGCTGAAGAGTATATTCTCTATGGTTCTCGTCCTCCGGGGTCGGAAAGTAAACTGAAAACTTTTACCGATGGTTGGCGAGTGCTAGGAACGGCAGTTTTACTGTTCAAAGAAGTGCGTCCTTTTCTATTTTTTGGTCTTATTTCTGTCTTCTTAGCCCTACTTTCTTTAGGTTTCGGGTTGCCAATCTTTATGACTTATTTAAACATAGGATTAGTGCCTAGATTCCCCACAGCCATTCTAGCTGCTTCTATTATGTTGTTGGCCTTCTTAAGTTTTACCTGTGGCTTAATTTTAGACTCGGTTGCCCGTGGCCGTCGAGAAGTTAAACGGATGGCTTATTTGTCCTATAATCTCAAAACTCGATAATACAGTGAACAGTTAGCAGTTAGCAGTGACCAGTTATCGGTGGTCAGTTAACAGTTAGTAACAAATAGCAACAAAATTCAGTCTTGACTTCGTAATTTTTGAAGCTTGACATATCAAGTTTTTTTGATGTATTGTTTATATATCAAGTTTTTTTGATATGTAAAATGACCAATCGCATCAACCCCAACGCTGTCAAAGCAGGGGGAAGTCTCAATATTTTTGAAAAATACCTCACCCTGTGGGTATTTATTTGTATTATTATCGGTATTGTCTTAGGCAGAACCTTTCCAAATATTGCCGAGACATTAGACGCGATGAGTCTCTATAATGTCTCCATTCCCATTGCCATTTGCTTATTTTTCATGATGTATCCCATCATGGTCAAAATTGATTTTTCCCAAGCGGTTCAAGCTGCAAAAACCCCGAAACCGGTTATTTTAACCTTGGTGATTAACTGGTTAATTAAACCCTTTACAATGGTAGTGTTTGCTCAATTTTTTTTAGGTTATTTATTTGCTCCCCTTTTGAGCGCGACGGAGATCATTCGCGGTTCAGAAACCACCTTAGCTAATTCTTATATTGCCGGTTGTATTTTATTAGGAATTGCCCCTTGTACCGCTATGGTACTGATGTGGGGCTATCTTTCCTATAGTAATCAAGGTCATACTTTAGTCATGGTTGCGGTTAACTCGTTAGCCATGTTATTTCTCTATGCACCATTAGGAAAATGGCTACTTTCTGCTAATAATTTAGTCGTGCCTTGGCAAACCATTGTTTTGTCTGTTTTAATTTATGTTGGCTTACCTTTAGCAGTGGGAATCTATAGCCGTTATTGGATATTTAAACACAAAGGTCGAGAATGGTTTGAAAGAAAATTTTTACATTATCTTAGTCCTATTTCGGTGGGTGCTTTATTAGTCACCTTAGTCTTATTATTTGCTTTCAAAGGAGAATTAATCGTTAATAATCCTCTGCACATTCTCTTAATAGCCGTTCCCTTATTTATCCAAACCAACTTTATCTTTTTAATTGCCTATGTTGCGGGATTAAAACTTAATTTAACTTATGAAGATGCAGCCCCAGCGGCCTTAATTGGTGCCAGTAATCATTTTGAAGTTGCGATCGCCACTGCTGTCATGTTATTTGGGTTAAATTCGGGGGCAGCGTTGGCAACAGTGGTGGGGGTTTTAATTGAAGTTCCGGTGATGTTAATGTTAGTAGAAGTGTGTAAAAAAACCGCTTTTTGGTTTCCCAGAGATCCCGAAAAATCCACATTATTAGACCCCCGTTGTCTTGATTCTTTGTCGTAACGTTGCCCGAAGGGGACGGTTAGGAAACAGGGAAGAAAATGTGAGTTAAATCTCTCTCATCTCTCCAGTAATGCCTTTAAAACAAAAAGTCCCTACCTCTTCACGATAAGTCTCTTTAATGTCTCGTAACATACTGATGGCCATCTTTTCTCCTAAGAGGTTACCACCGGTGGCCACACTGGTTCCTGGACATCCAGAGGTGGTGCCATCGGTGCGCCAGTGCATCCCGGCACCATCTCGGAAAAGGGTGACATTAGCAATGAGCTTATTGAGTTCCCCGTGAACCGTTAAAGTGTCGCCTCCTGTATAGGCAGTCAACCCTTGACCATCGGCCGTAGGAACCACAGGACTAGCAATGGGATCATCTTTAAAAAAGGCTTTAGCGATGGTGGCACCGGCGGCGATAAATGCCGAGTGTCCCCCTGGATAGGCAGGGTGTGCCGGCGATCCTTCAGGAAAGGCCATGGGTAATAACCAAGTCCCCTCTTTGTCTCCCCTGGAAAACTTGATATTTTGTAGGGCGTTGTGTTCACAGATGCGATCGAGTACCTGAGTTTTCTGGAAAACCTCTGCCCCCTTGTCAAATAATTGATTAAAGGTAGTATCAAAAGGCTGACCTAAAATACCCCGTCGGAACAACTCTAAGCGTTGTGCATACACTTCTGGACGTAAACGCAGATGGACACACCACTTTTGGAACCAGGCGTGTTTCAGCCCATACACGGCGGCTAAGGCACTATTGACCGTGATATCGGGTCCACCGAGACTACCAAAGGGGACAGACTTTGTAATCGGCTTCTCGTCTCGAGGGGATTGAGAATAGGGAATAGCTTTAGATGTCATAGCCATTTCTCCTAATAAGATAATCGTTGCCCAAAGACTCGATTGATGGGGAAAATCTATATGAACCCACTGACCGGCATCCCGTAAGGTGGTAAGGTAGCGTGTTCCGTCGAGAATATCGAAACCAGTGGGATTAATATCTCCATTATTGACTAATTTCCAACTATCAAAATCAGTCATATAATCCAGTCCTTCCCTGGGGTAGAGAGACAGTTGACGGATGGGTTGATTACCGAAATTAAAGTCTTTCAGTAAAAATTGAGAAACATGGGGACCGACATTGCATCCTTCATAAGGGCCACGGAAAATGGTTTTTGGGGTGACTTCAAAGCCAAACTCATCGGCAAACCCGATCTGATTGAGATCGTCGCAAGCTTCTTGAATTAATGGGCTTTTTTCATATTGATCAAAGCGCACGTCCCGACATAAGGCCATCCAGTAGCGTTCTACCATATCAACCGCAATATTACGACTGCCGAAGGCCGGGGCTGCTGCCATCCGGGCCCCTTGGGAGTCATCGCCAATGAGTTGGAACGAGTAGGCATTGAGAGGGTTAACCAGTAAGCGTTTTTGGCCCCCTAAAATAACCTTTTCAAATTCTTGTTGAGTCCCTTGAGCGATCGCCCTTAAAAGGGACGCGAAAGAATCACGTTCAACTAAACCAATGTCATTGTGTTTTAAGGTTTTGGTAAATGAAGCAAACCCGAACAAATCCATGTTACATTTATTAACCTCAAGAGAGGTATTCTCGAAACGTTTTCGATCCCCGTTGGTTTCAGGTTCTTCGGTTTGAAAGGCGCTAAAAGCTGCTTGAGCGGTGCATTTACGCACGTCTTGAGCTTTTTGGCGACGGCCGTGAAAATCTCGGCTTTGTCCTTGTTCTTGAGTCATCTTTCAATCTTCTGAGTGAATGGACACTTCAAATATTACCACCGGATGATTCTTGTAATTGATTAAGAAGATTGAATGCAGGTTCTGTTCTTTCATAAAGTTTAGGAACCCAGTCATCCCCCCAAAATAGAAAACAACTGGTTTCTCCTTCTAAAATCAATTCCCTAGCCTCTTTAAGGGTTTTTTTGTCTTCTTCGGATAATTGTTCTTCTGACTCTAATAACTGCCAATACCGTTGACTAACTTGACGAATGGCTTCGGCCCCTTCTTTTTGTTGCTCAGATCCTGCCCATTGACTAAAATCAAAGCCAGAGGTTGTCCCCACATTCCAGGCGCCAGTCCGCACAAAAGCAGACTCTGTGGGGGGATGTTCCTTAATATATTCAGATAGGGAAACGGAACGGATAGGAACCTCTCCATTCTTAATTTTGTTGATTAAGGGACTCCAAAAATGACCGTAAAACGCAGATTCTTCGGACATTTGGCGGAACCATCCCCCGTTTTCTCCATCGGACCAGGTGGTAACTAAGCGCGGTTGTTCGGGGTTGGGGGAACTTTTAACTTTATGTTGTACTTCTTGGGTAAACCAGATGGCATCCATCCCACTTTCTTGGGCGTTAGACACATCTCGTTCACGGGGAATAACGGTGATGGTTGAGCCTTCATAGGTGGCTTTGTAGGGCTGATAAATGTCCACTGGACCGTCGTTATCCGGTTGCACATGGACCCCATCAACGATCACATATTCATACCCTGCATCTGCGATCGCAGGAATCATTTCCATACAAAAGGCCATTTCAGGGGGCCAAAACCCTTTCGGGGCGCGGCCAAAGACCTCTTCAATGATCTGACGACCCCGAATTAAATGCTCTTTCCAGTCTTCTTGAGGAATGAGAGGAAAAACAGGATGATAATATCCCATGCCGATTAATTCTACGTTTTGAGCGTTGCGATAACTCTCTAACATGGCCGGAATATCGATAAATTTTCGATAACGGTCAATCATTTCAGGATCAAGAAACTGTTCTAATAAAATTCCTGAAAAACCGACGTGAAT
Source organism: Cyanothece sp. BG0011 (assembly GCF_003013815.1). GTDB lineage: Bacteria > Cyanobacteriota > Cyanobacteriia > Cyanobacteriales > Microcystaceae > Crocosphaera. The sequence continues at coordinate 50,730 of NZ_PRLH01000051.1, forward strand.
GTTCCCTACATCTTTAAATTGCTGAGCATATCTCACTGCTCTTTCGTAACACCGTATAATTAATTCTGCGTCTGATTCATGATGATCAATTAATAGTTTAAGATTCCCCGGTGGCTGGTGCATATGTAGCCCTAAAGCATGAGAAATTAAGGGTTGTGTCATGATCTTTTTTCTTTAAGTTATCGTCGAAATCCACTCTTTTATTTTAAACTACTTTGTTATTTTATCCTCCAATTTGTGACATGGTACGTTGATAAATTCCTGTGTCATTGCCTGAGTCTCTTTGTTTATAATTGATGTCTGGTTTAATGGCTAATAAGTGAGCAACTTTTTCTTTAATATCTGTTGTTTTAACGCCAGTTCTTAATAAGGTTTTTAAGTCAATTTGTCCGGTTTCATTGAGTAAACAAGGCCGTAACCAACCATCGGCCGATAGACGCATTCTATTACAGCGATCGCAGAAACATTCTGACATTTGACTAATAAAACCGAGAGTCCCTTTTGCCCCCGGAATTTTAAATACATCCGCCGGACCATTGCCTTTAATATTACTTTCCATTAACCCCCATTTTTGTCTTATTTTTTCTCTAATTTCTTCAGAAGGAACCCAAGCGCGAGTGCTAAATAATTTAGGGTTTCCAATGGGCATAAATTCAATAAAACGAATGTGCCAATTTTTATTAATACTCAGTTCTGCTAAGGCTTCAATTTCGGATTCATTAACCCCAGGAATTACAACCACATTCAATTTTAAGGGATTAAAACCCACTTGATACGCTGTTTGAATCCCTAACCAGGTTTGTTGCCACATATTGGCTTTTTTATGTCCAATAATTGTTTGAAAGGTGTCTGGATTTAAGGAATCTAAACTTATATTAATACGCTTTAATCCGGCTTTATATAAGTCTTCAGCTAAAGACGATAATAAAAAGCCATTGGTTGTCATAGATAGGTCTTCTGTTGCTGGTAATGCAGCAATATCTTGAACTAAATCAACGATACCCGGCCGTAATAAAGGTTCTCCTCCTGTTAAGCGAAATTTAGAAAAACCTAGAGGGATAAATACTTCTTTTAGTAGGGTGATAATTTCTTCATGAGTGAGTAACTCTTGACGTAAAATATAGTCTAATTCTGCCCCTTCTGGCATACAATATTGACAGCGAAAGTTACAGCGATCAATGAGACTAATACGAAGATAATCAACTCTATTCATGTTTTAAGGATTAGGTAAGCAGTAAGTCTATCTTTAGTATATCAACTTTACTAAATTTAACCCAGTTATAGGTAGGGGCTTAATAATATTAAGCCCCTACAAGAATATTATTACGCCCCTACATAAGTTTTTTATAATAATAATCATTGAATTTGACTAAACCATTCTGTGATTCCATTAGCTAAAATGGTGGCTAAATTTTTTTGTTGTTGTGCATTTGTTATCCATTCAAATTCTGTTGGATTAATCATAAACCCTAATTCTAATAATACCGAAGGACTTGTATGGGGACGAGTTAAAGCTAAGTTATTCCAGAAGACTCCATAGGAGGGACGGTTCGCTTTTTCGACTAAATAATCATGCAAAAATTTTGATAAATCTTCTGCTTGGGGATGATACCAAAACATCCCAATTCCTGCGGTATTAATAGCGTCTCCATTATCAGGTAAAGCGTTATAATGAATGGATAAGGCTATGTCAGGTTTTATCTTATTAATCATCGTAACTCGGTCTTGTAAAGAAACATCTTTATCTGTTTCTCTGGTCATATAAACCGTTGCCCCACGCTTTAACAATTCTTGTTTTAATAACTGAGAAACCACTAAATTAACGGATTTTTCAGGATACCCATTCGGTCCTTTTGCTCCCCATTCATCACCCCCATGACCGGGATCTAAAAGAATTTTAATATTGTTCAAAGGCTGACTATTTTGACTTTCAATCTTTGGAGGATGACGTAGAGTAAAAACTAAATTTGTCCCTTCATAGTTTAGGTCATATCCCCATTGTTGGTCTGGATTTAATTCAAAGTAATATTCAATTTTATCTGGGCTAACTTGCTGCCAATAAAAACTTTTAATCAAGGGATCATATTCTAAACGTATGGTATCGGTTTCTGCGGTGGTATTATATAGGGTTAATGTCACTTTATTGCCCATTTGATTAATAGAAACAGGAACCGGTAACGTCAGAGGAAAAATCACTTTAGTTTCTTCATTATTTTTTTCAAACTTTGCGCTTCTAATGGTTGCTTTTGCAGAAGATAAATTAGGGATGATTGTTGTTTCATTTTCTTTGATCCAGGCACCATAATCAAGGTGTAACCATTCCCCTTCTTGACCAATAACTGATACAATAGTTCCTTTCGGTAGAGGAGTTAAACGGGAATGATTGGTACTTGGTCCCGTTCTAGCAACACCAGCATCGCTAACAATTTCAACAATTTTTAATTGATTTGGATTAAGAATATCAACAGTTCCTTCTCCTCTTTGGGCAATGGTTTTATTCTTTAATTGTAATTGAAAATTAGGCTTTCCCAAGTTACCAATTGTATTAAATTTTTTACAGCCTTGATAAGAAGTAATTGATTTAATAATTGGTTCATTAGAATCCGTTAAAATAGCAGAATTCGCAGGCAATTCGACTAAATCAGGTTGGGGTAATAAGGGAATAGTTTGATTAGCAATGTTAACAGAAACTTGGGCATTTGGAGAAGCGATCGCACTAAAACAAACGGGGGTATTAGGCAATACAGAAATGGATTGATTAGGACTTAAAGAATTATCAGCAAACCCACCCCCTTGAGGAATATTCGGAGTAACAGAATTGCGAGTAACAGTGACATTAATGGTTTTATTATTATGACGTAAAACGAAGCGATTAACCCCTAATTTCAAAGGAAAAGATGGGGCAAAATGTCCCTGATTACTGCGCTGTATGGTTTGTCCGTTTACAGTAACATTTCCTTGAGGGGAAGCGGTTCCAATTAAGAAAATTTGGTCAGCCGTGGTTTGATGATTTTTGGGAGGATACGCTAAATATAAAGCTTGTTGGGCATTCACCCCTGACGTTATTATCATACTACTAGAAACACTAATAAAGCTCACTGTAGTTAATCCTAATAATTTTGACATCATTCCTTTAATCACTCCCTAAATCAATTTATTTTACTCATTTTTCTGAGCTTTGTTCCTAGAAATTGTACACTAGAAATCATTGAGCTTAGAGCAAACAATGACACTTTCAATGTATCAAGCGGCCATTCCACCCATGATCCGCAGTTTAAATAGTTTAGTGGGGATTTTAGAAAAAGGGGCAGCCTATGCTGAAGCGAAAAAAATTGAGCCTCAAGTGTTGATAGGGTTTCGTCTTTATCCTGATATGTTTCCCCTCTCTAAACAAGTACAGATAGCCTCAGATATCGCGAGACGGGGCGCCGCCAGACTTGCTGGAGTTGAAGCACCAGCAATGGAAGATAAGGAAACAACTTTTCCCGAACTCATTACCCGACTAAAAGACACAGTTGCTTATTTAGAAACCTTAACCCCAGAACAAATAGACGGCACAGAAAAGAAAACAATTGAACTACCCGTTGGCTCAGAAACTTTAACCTTTGATGGACAATCATTTTTGTTGTATTTTGTCCTACCTAATGTTTATTTCCACGTCACCACAGCTTATGATATTCTCCGCCATTGTGGGGTAGAAGTGGGTAAGCGTGATTATTTGGGGGTAGCTTAAAGAAGGAGTAGAGACGTTGCCTGCAACGTCTGTACAGGAGTCAGGATTTTTCCTGATTCCTTCTTATCCCATTAGCTTTAATATTGTTGTTTTTGTAGTGATATCGGGCCTAAATATTTACTTAAATAGGGAGAAAAGACTTCATAAATTAAAGTTAATGGTTTGCGATCGTGCCAAAATAAATAATGTCTACCCCAAAAGGGACCTTTTTCTTGAAAGGCTTCTTCTAATGCAGGAGAATGACCATAATAAATCCCTTGAATATCCCGATATAATTCTGTATGTAACCGTGATAAACTTTCCCAAATAGGCAAAGAACGGTTTTGTAGATACTCATCCACATGGTTCGCATCCCACCAAGAGGTTGCATAAGCTAATCGTTGTCCGGATGCTGTTCTTAACCATACCTGTCGTCTTAAACGGGGTTCGGGAACGATTTCTATTTGAGGGGGGGCCCCATCATCTTCGTCCCCAATGGGAGACATATCAATGAGATCGACTTCTGTTTTTTCAGTGGTTAACAATTGTAAATGACGGGTAGGAGAACCATCACCGAGTAATAATATTTGCCACGCAGGGGATAGCATATCATGGGGAAGTCCACGCTTAACAACGTCTTCATCTCCTTGCCAAACAATATCCAAGGCGTGCCATTGATGGGCTAAAGTGGTTTTATGATAAGGTTTCAAGTTAGCAGTCAAGGTTCTTAATAAAACTTTACTATTCTTTAAGTTTTATGATAGCAAAACCTTGGTCAGTTATCACTTATAAGTTAGTCTATGTTTGGATTTATTGCATTGAATAAACCATCCGGGTTTACGTCTCATGACTGCGTTGCTAAAGTCAGACGATGCTTAAAGATGAAAAAGGTAGGACATGGAGGAACTCTTGATCCAGCCGCCACGGGGGTTTTACCGATCGCAGTGGGTAAAGCCACTCGTTTATTGCCCTTTTTGCCTGAAAATAAGGCGTATCAAGCCATAATTCGCTTTGGTGTCCAAACCACAACGGATGATCTTGAAGGAGAGGTAATAAAACGTCAACCGGTTCCTAATTTAAGTATAGAGCAAATTACACCGTTATTCAGCCAGTTTTTAGGGGAAATTGCACAAATTCCTCCTATGTATAGTGCCATTCAACGAGATGGGAAACGGTTGTATGAGTTAGCGAGGAAAGGGGAAACGGTGGAAGTTCCTGTAAGAACCGTTAGGGTTGACAAAATAGACCTTTTAGACTGGGAAGCAGGGGAATTTCCCGAATTAGTGGTGAATATTGAATGTGGACCAGGGACTTATATTCGGGCGATCGCCAGAGATATGGGGGAAAAATTGGGAGTGGGGGGAACCTTAGCTGGGTTAACCAGAACTAAAAGTTGTGGCATGATACTATCAGAAACGATGACATTAGAAGACTTAGAAAAACAAACTCAACAAGGAACTTTCTCCTTACTTAAACCCGAATTATTTCTTAACCATTTACCTCAAATTACTCTTTCTGTAGAAGAAGGTAAACGCTGGTGTCAGGGTCAAAAAATTGTTATCGATTCTGTCAATAAAGTGACTTCTTCAGATGTAATTCAAGTGTATAATAAAGCAGGAGAATTCTTAGGAATGAGTCAAATAGTTTTGACTGATAATCATTACCTTCTCAAGCCAAAAGTTGTTATTAATTAATAAGATAAATTATAAAGATTAAACCAGTAATTAGGATAAGTCACCTAACATTTCTTGGACTGTTTTCTTTAAAGAAGGCAAATGTTCACTAACAGTTGACCAAACTACATCTAAATCTATTCTAAAATATTGATGGGCTAAAATACTTCGCATTCCAATGATCTTTTTCCAAGGTATATTAGGATATTGATTTCTAAAAGAGATATCAATATCTCCAGCTGCTTCTCCAATAATAATCAACTGGTATAAGACACCACTTTGTAGCAGTTTACTATGATAAAAAGTTTCTTTTCCTTCTTTTATATATGTTTCTATTTGTTCAATAGCATCGAGAATATCTTGTAAGCGTATTTTATCCTCTCTCATAACTTCACTGTATTATTAAAAATCAACTCTCGATACTGTTCTTTGATCATCTTTTCAGTAAATACAACCACATCAAGACCTAATAATTCCCGCAAATTTTCCAATAAACCTCCTAAATCTAATAAACTTCTATTCTTAGCTAAATCTACAATAAAAATTACCTGATTATCTCCTATAAAGTAACGAAAATTTGATGTACCATAATTTTTAGAAACTTCTAGAATATCTGTTTTTTTAGACTGAATCATCTTTAACTTGCTAAGATAACTAAGTGCTTGATTTTCATCTTTTAAAGAGGCTAAATGCTTAGATAAAATTTCTTTTTCATCTAAACTAAGAGAGTCTAATTGTTCGAGAATATTAGTTAAAACAGAATGACTCATTAATATTACTCTCATTAACACTATTCTTTGCTATCTTAACTCAAATAGTCCTTGAAGTTAACGGTACAACAGTCTCAAGGTGTTTGGTTACTAATTTATAGTTAGCTAAAAGAATCGATTTTGCTAACTTCCCTTTTTTTCCACTTCATCAAGGAACTTTATTTAAAAAGATGGGACTGACATCCTAGTAAATCCTGTCCTATGATCAAATCAAGGACGAATTCAGTGTTGTCTTAACAAAATTTCTGACTTCTGACTTCTGACTTGGTGACTTCTAATATTGAGGGTGTATTATGTTGAACTTAAACTATGGTAAATCAGGAATGGCTAGTGCGATCGCCTTATTAATGGGAATTACCGCATTATCGCCATTTTTCAGCTTCAAACCGGCAACTGCCCAATTATTACCGCGGCCCTCTCAACCTTCTTCACCTAGTATGAATTATGGTAATACTAGCGTTACCATTCCCGCCGGAACCCGTATTCCGATGCAATTTCAAAACGGGGAAAGAATTTTAGTCAGTCCGGAAGAAACCTTACCTATCACCCTACAAACCGCAGCCACCATCCGTGATAGTAACCGCAACGTCTTAATTCCGGCTGGTAGTGACGTAAATGGCGAAATTCGACCGGTTCGAGGTGGATCTCAATTCTTTGCCCGTGAAATCATTGTTGATGGTCAACGGTATCCTTTCAATGCGACCTCAAGAGTGGTTAGTCGAACCGAAACCATCCGACAAGGGGCCAATATCGGGGAAATTTTAGGGGGTACGGTAGCCGGGGCCGGGGCCGCTGCCATTATTGCAGGGGTAACAGGCGATCGCCGTATTGATGCGTTAGAAGTGTTAGCCGGGGCTGCTGTGGGAACCTTAGCCGGATGGGGTTTACCTGAAGCCGGTATTATCGGCGGTGGAGAAGCAACAGTTATTGCGATCGAACCGGAACAAGATTTTCTCCTCACGTTACAGTCTAGTTTCTCCATTGCTTCTAATAGCAACTATCAAAATACTCGTTATCCTTTGAGTTTTCGTTAATCAACTTTTAGGTGAATTCAACAACCCATAGGTAGATTTATCTATGGGTTTTTACGTATAAAAAAATGGTCATTAATTTGTCAACTAATTATTAATACTGATCTAGATAAATTAACATCAAACTATAATATAGTACAGCAGAAGATAATTAACTGATTAAAAGTAATAAGTAGGGTGGGCAATGTCTCACATAGTTTCTGGTTCAGGTTAGTAAGCTTTTTCTTACCATTGCCCACCGTAGGTTTATTTATAATCACCTACATAATTATCTAGCAATTTATAGTTATAGTATTAAAAAATGGCAAATTCAGGATCTCATTTAAAAGAAGACAGCAACGATCTCGTTAAACTCAATTATAATCATTTCCTCGATCAAATCATTGACGTTTTAAATGGGGATAAATCTAAAGACCTTTTTAAAGTATCTGAAGATAGCAAACGTTTATTAATGAATGTTGATGAACTTGCTTATCAAATTTGTCAGTTATCTATTAACGATCCTTTTATTAAACAACCTTTCAAAACAAAATGTGCATCAATTAATTTTATTGAGGGAGTAGAGAATAATTTTAGTGATAAATTACATCAAATTCAAGCAAAGGTTAAAGAAGTATTAGAAAATGAGTTACCTAAAAAAAATGATCAATCTATATCTATTCAAAACTTTTTAGAGAGTATCGCAACACCTCTAGAAACTCTCAAAGGTCAAGTCAATAATAATAGTATCAGTTTTAATTATCCTTTTGAACAACAATATACTAACTTACGAAAACAACGGTTAACTTTACCTAAAGATGCACAGGATATTCCTCCACTATTAAGATTACATAAGCTTAGTATAACGGTTAAACAACCGACTGGATTTTTAAAGGAGTTAAGAAATAGTTTAAATAATTATATTGAGATTCATTTTGATGAAGAGGAACAAGAAGATATAACCGAAATTGTTGACAATGGGTTTGAAAATCAAGAAAAAGAAGATAATGAAATTTACAAAGTGAAAAAATTAATCAGAGAAGAAGCATTAGGGAAAATCAAAAAAGCATCAAGTATCAAATATCTAGAATTTTTATACGAAAAAGTTAAAAATGATAAAGACTCAGTTTATCTAAAAGATTTAATTAGACGCTTGAAGCTGATAGAAACTTATATCAATGATGAAAATCAACCCGATGATTATTATACAGTTTGTTATCAAGGTGTTGAGTTTGACTTTCGACAGTTTTTTAACAACTCCTATGCTTTTGATTCTTTGCCTATTATTCCACAAATCGAAGGATATTTAGGAGAAATGAATGATAGAGATAAAGATAAGCAAGAATTTATCTTTGGGATGAAACTAAAATTAAATGGACAAGTCCACATATCCGAGGGAGAAACTTCTTTTGATTATCATACTAGCTTTCTTGACTTAGATAAGAAAGAAAATAAAGATAAATTAGAGAATGAAATTGAAAAAGATAAATTTATCAAAAAACTTTTAAAAGTTGTATTTTTATATTACTTTGTCTTTGCTTCTGATAGTAGTCCTTCAGATGAGAATTATGATCCTAAATTAGAGTTAAATTATAATCCTGTAGAAAACTTTGAAAATCAAATTTTAAAAACTTTAAAAGAAAATGATGATGAAAAGAAAAAAAAGCTATTTAATGGGATAAAAAGAGGTTTTAAAAAAATTAATATAGCTTTCAAGTTAAATAAGTTAAGAAATTTACTAATAAAGTGTATTGAAGACCCAAAATTATTTGACACTAAACCATACACTTTAAAGGTTAGTATTAGTCAAGGAATTTTAGAAAAAGATCCAGACATAGTACTAACAGTCGTCAAATTTTTAACGAAAAATTAGGAAAAAAAGAAGCTTTAAAGTATATTACAGTAGAAGATAACACTACGATTGATACTGACGCA
>NZ_PRLH01000141.1 GCF_003013815.1 Cyanothece sp. BG0011
GCAAACGCTTGACTTATGATCAGGAATATTTGCAAATTATGAGTCCTTTGATGGAGCATGAGAACAATAATTGCTTTATTTCCCGTCTAATCTTCATAATGGCTGAGGAATGGGATTTAAACATTAAAAGTGTTGGTTCTCTGACTCTAAAAAGAGATGATATTAAGAAAGGAATAGAGCCTGATGCGTCTTTTTACCTGAAAAATGAACCATCAGTCAGAAATAAGCCACACATTGATTTGAATAGGGAGATGTCCCTCCAGATTTAGCAATTGAAATTGATATTACCCAGTGGTTCTCTTGATAAGTTACCCATTTATGCTGCTTTAGGTGTAGCGGAAATATGGCGATATGATGGGCAAGTTTTACGGTTTTATGGATTGAATGAGGAGAGTAAAAGCTATCAAGAAATTAGTCAGAGTTTAGCTTTTCCGTGGTTAGATATTTCCCTAATTCCTCAATGGTTGGAACAACGTTTAATTATTGGGGAAACAGCAGTTCTCAAACAAGTTAGACAATGGGCAATAGAACAAAAAAAGTATAATATTTAACTCAAAAATATGAGAGTGCAAAAAACACTCTCACATTTTAATTCTATTAAGAGGCTGCCCCTGCGGTTTCTTTTTCTTGTTTCGCTGATCCTTGGGTTCCGAGTTGAATTAATTCAATTTTGTAGCCATTGGGATCTTCAACAAAAGCAATAACGGTTGTACCGTGTTTCATAGGGCCTGGTTCTCTGGTAACATTGCCCCCCTGTTGTTTGATTTTTTCACAGGTTTCGTAGATATCATCGACACCTAAAGCAATGTGTCCATAGGCATTACCTAGGTCATAAGAATCTACACCCCAATTGTAGGTTAATTCAATAACTGCGGTGTCAGACTCGTCTCCATAACCCACAAAAGCAAGGGTAAATTCGCCTCCTGGATAATCTTTTTGACGAATCAGTTTCATTCCTAAAACATCACAGTAGAATTTTAAGGATTCTTCTAGGTTTTTAACCCGAAGCATGGTGTGTAAAATACGCATAATTTCTTAATTGAGTTAAACAACAATGTGATTATCGTGATCATTGCGATCTTTATTGTTCATGTTATCATTTGTAAACCAAACTTTCTGTTGAGGAACAGGTAAGGGTAAACCTTGTTTATCAAATTCAACTTTGAGACGACGACGAAATTCTCTAGACACATCCCATTGCTTGAGGGGTTTGGTTTTGATCCAAACTCGAATAATTAAGCCTCGTTGCTCAAAGTTATCAACTCCTAAAATTTCAGGTTTATCTACGATACAATTCCGCCATTGTCTATCCTTTGCCATGATTTCAGCCACGTCTTTAACAATGTGTAAAGCTTGATCGATATCAGCGTCATAAGCAACAGGAATTAATAAATCAGCCCTTGACCAATTACTAGAATGATTGGCTACAATTTTTACTTCACTATTAGGAATGGTAATTAATCTTCCTTCTGGATCTCGCAGTTGTGTGATTCTTAAATTGATATTTTCTACCAATCCACCGAAGTCCTGAACTTGAATGACATCACCTACCGCATATTGATCTTCGAGAATAATAAAAAAGCCGTTAATTGCATCTCGAATAAGGTTTTGAGAAGCCAAAGAAACCCCAACCCCTAAAATACCTAAACCTGCTAATAAAGGAGCCGTATTAACCCCAATTAACGATAAGCCAATCAGAAAACCTGATCCTGTCAAAATAATCGTTACGACACTACGAAACACTACGGTTACTGTATTAATTCGTAGTTGCAGACGTTGATTCTCATGAAAATCTAAGAGGTTACGAATCATCAAAATAGATGTCAACTTAGCAATTAAAGCATAACTTAAGCGAATTGCTAGATAAGTACCGACACCAACAACTCCCAATCTAGCAGGAATTCTCAGCAATGAGATTAACCAAATTTGAGCAATTCTTGTGTAAGGAAAAAGTCCGACAATAATCAAACTTGAACCTACCCAAATACCAGCTTGAACTAATTGTAATAAGCGATATTGAACTTCTTTAATATTCCAATGTTGACGATTGGTTAGCAACATGGACATGGGTTGATCGCTTCTTTCTTCTCCAATACTTTGTTGAGATATTTTTAAGTGGTTAATTTTGCGATTGATGAGTTTATTAATGATAAAAGCACCGCCTAAAATACCAATGGCAATTAATCCTCTAGAAATTAAAGATTCTAAGGTACGCTCATTTTTTGCCTGTCTTAATCCGTCTCTTAATTGCTCAATTATATTATTGGCTTTTGTCTCGGCATCAATCCCCTCATTTTGAAGATCAAGATTCCCAACGGTTATCAGTTGTATGGTTTCATCACCTACAGTCACATAAATTCTAGGATTTTCTTGCCCTCTTTGGCTAATTTCTAGGTCTGGGTTGTCTTGGGAAAAATAAAGATTAGTAATTCTCTCTAAACGATTATCAATCGTCTCGACTCGTTCAGCAATTTTTGATTTTGGGTAGGTGATATTGAATAGACAACGGCCATCTAAACGAATACAAGTGGTTACATTGGTTTCTTGTGAATTTTGGGGAAGCCAGCTATTAGTATCCTTAAGTTCCGGTAAAAATGGAAGGATTTGAGGTTGTGCTTTTACAGGTAATGTCCCTTGAACTGTTGTTATAAAGAGTAGGGTGGTTGTAAAAATTTGACGATTAAAAAAACGAATGAGTGAGGATTTATTTTTCACAGATTTAAACATAAATCAAGATCAACGAAAGAATTACTTCTTTGGTAATATGCCTCTTTATAGAGTGGAAATGATGAATATAGACAAGGATTAATTATCTATCCAATCAATTTCAGTATAACTTAACATTGAAATTTTGCAATAGATAGGGTTGATAATCTTCAATTACTTGTAACAAATAATACATTATCAACCCATTGAAAATCTATAACTTTTTAGACTGGTTTATGCTTTTAAAGCTGGTTTATAATTTAAGACACGAATTAAGGTTCCTTCTTTGGGTAAATCTTCAAATCTCAAACGAATTTGATTGTTATTAAGTTGTTTGACATTCATCTCCTTAACTAAGTCCAAAAAGTTACCCAGTGGCTCAATGTCACAGCTTTGGTCATCGGCAGCCGAAGTCCGATAATGGGTAGGTATCATTACTTTAGGACGTAACGTTTCCATTGCTTGTTTCCCTTCGACGGAATTATAAGCTTTTGGTCCCCCTCCAACAGGGATACAAGCGACATCAGGACTACCTAATAAAATTTTTTGTTCGATATCAATCGGGGCAGCTGCACCGCCTAAATGGACAACACGAATACCCCCTTGAGTCCAACGCCAAGCGACATTGGTTCCGAAACGTTGACCCCCTTGGCGATCGTGATCAATACCAACCCCTTGAAGTCGAAAGCCGTTAATTTCATAGACTCCAGGTTCATACAATACTTTGGGGTTCCCTGGTAAGTTTTCGGCTGCTCCTTCGTCCCACATTTGACTACTAATGATCACTAAGTCTGCTTCTACTTTCGGTAACCGATAGCCGGCCGTACAGCCAATCGCTCGGAATGGGTTGGCTAAAATTCTCATACCCCCTCCCGTAAACAAGAAGGCAGTATGACCTAAATATTGAATCAATAAGGAATCTTTCGGTTGGGCTGAAACTGGTTGAAAACGAGAGCTTATGGAGATCCCTGCGGTGGCCGCAGCACTAGCACCAGCGTAACGGATAAATTGTCGCCGTTTCATTATCAATCTTAAAAATAAAATTTATCGTGCATTTAACATCATAAGAAAGTTTTGCAACAGGGTTTTACCTGATGTGGTTAAGATACTTTCTGGATGAAATTGTACCCCTTGAAGGTGGGGATAGTCTTTATGTTGTAGTCCCATAATGGTTCCATCTTCAGTCCAAGCGGTAATTTCGAGGACATCGGGGAGGGTTTCTCGTTCTACCACTAAACTATGGTAACGGGTGGCTTCAAACGGATTATCTAATCCCTTAAATACCCCTTGATTATTATGATAAATAGGTGAGGTTTTACCGTGCATTAACAAAGGCGCAGAAATAACCTTTCCGCCGAACACTTGCCCCATACTTTGATGACCTAAACAAACTCCTAAAATGGGATAGGTTGAACCCAGTTCTTGGATCAAAGCTAAAGAAACCCCTGCATCTTCCGGGCGGCCGGGGCCTGGAGAAATAACAATGCCATCAGGGTTAAGATGACGGATTTTAGAGAGATCGATTTTATCATTACGGTAGACTTGGATGTCTGAAGCAACTGGCAAATTAAAGCCCAATTCTCCTAAATATTGCACCAAGTTATAGGTAAAACTATCGTAATTATCGATAACGAGAATCAATGCTTATCTCCTCGATGATGATGATGAATGCGATCGCTACAACTGTTTACAGAGAAAACATCATAGCAAATAAGGGGGGAGCAATAATAAACCCTGCTACCAAAACTGCAGCCAGGGCTGAAATCATAACCGCACCGGCAGCGCAGTCTTTGGCAACTTTGGCTAATTCGTGATAAGACTGACCAACGGTTAAGTCTACCACTGATTCTAAGGCGGTATTGAGTAATTCTAAGACCATAACCAAAGCACAGGTTAAAGCGACGATGGCCATTCCTAGGGCAGTGACGTGGAGAAACAGCCCAAAACTGATGGCAGTCGCTGTCATGGCTGTATGAATACGGAAATTGCGTTGAGTGACAAAGGCGTAGGAAATACCAGCCCAAGCATATTTAAAGCTCTGAAATAAGTTAGGGGCAATATGCCAAGCGGAACTATTTCTAATCTCTGAGGGACTTTTTTCCCTCGCATATTGGGCAATCTGGGGCTGTCTTAAGGCGGCTGCACTAGAAAAAAAGCTAGTGGCAGAGGATTGGCTCATTTTAAAATCGGCTTTCATAATCTTAAGTTTTGCTAAGTTTGGTACAGAATAATTAAATATTTTTACGAAGTCTGTTCAATTAGAACATATAGTGTAGCAATTATGCATTCAAAGACCGACAATTTTTAACAAAGTTTCTTGTTGTTGTAGCATTTTTTGTAAACTGGGTTCGTCAGGGTGGTCCCATCCTAACAAATGAAGGAAGCCGTGAGAGGCTAACCAAGGAAGTTCTCGCTTGAGAGAATGACCTTGTTGTTGTGCCTGTTTTTGGGCCGTTTCTACTGAAATAATAATATCTCCGATATATAATGGTTCTAAAAATTCTGGCTGATCAGGGATTTTTGGAAAATTTCCTTCTAAAGTCGCAAAGGCGAGTACGTCAGTAGGCTGATTTTTCTGACGATATTGAGCATTTAAGCTTTGAATTTCTTGATCTCCAGTTAATCTTAGGGTTAGTTCATAATGATCGCCTACCGGTAAATAGGAAATAAGGCTGTTTCCCCAGGTTTGAAACCAGTTTTTCCAAGTTTGGGATGAAATAGGGTAAGAAATTGGTGTTTGATCTGAACTAACCGCAAAAGCGTCTTGAACATTCAAGTCAATGATTGGATCAGAAGCTATCATCATCCTAGGTTTGCTAACGGGTTAAATAGGAAATGCCAATGAAAAAAGCCAGAAGTCCCACTGTGGTGAGAAAAAAGTGTTTCAGAGAGGTTCCTCCTTTGCGAACCATATTACGCATAGCTAGTTTAGTGTAACTGGGTTGAGGTTCTTCTGTGGGGGTTTTGGGGGTATTTTCTTGGGTAGATGGAGGTGTATTAGTCATATAATTTTTCCGTGTTTTTCCATAAGTCTGCTTCTTAATGTAACAGTTTGTTACTAAAGATCAATGATTTGAAACAGCTTACTTACTGATCGAGATCACCCCTCTAACTATAAAGGTTCCCAAATTCGGTAATAATCCTATCATCGGGAATAAGTAATCTCTCGTATTTTTAAGTAATTTTCTATCTTCGGTAAGATTTATGACTCTTGATGCACAACAGTTAATCGAGTTAGCCCTAAAAGCCGGGGCTTCCCACGCAGAAGTTTATCAGTCGCGATCGCAATCTCGTCCTGTGTTTTTTGAAGCTAACCGTCTCAAACAGTTAGAAAGTTCTAACTCCGAAGGAACGGCGTTACGGGTGTGGAAGGAGGGATCACCAGGGTTAGCAGTGGCTTATGGAGAGGTAGAAAGTGAAGCATTAGTAGAACGGGCGATCGCTTTATCTGATCTCAATGATCCTGAAACTATCGAACTACATGAACCTCGTACGGATATTCGGCCTTGTGTCGGAGAAGGTATTCCTGTGGAGAGGTTGATAGAAATAGGCAAAGAGGCGATCGCAAAATTACGTCAAGACTATGCAGAAGTGCTTTGTAGCGGTGAATTTAGCTGTCAAGAGGATTTTTCTTGTTTAGTCAATTCTTTGGGGCTTCAGTGTGAATACAGTGAGGTTTCTACGGATTTTTATCTAGGGGTGGAATGGGTTAGAGGTGAGGATTTTTTGGCTATTTATGATGGGGATCATAGTTACCATGAATTAGGGATTGATCCGATAGTAAAAGGGATTTTACAACGGTTAGCATGGGCAAAGGAAACAGTTACGCCGAAAACAGGGCGTATTCCTGTGTTATTTACTCCCAACGGCGCAGCGATGCTATGGGATACGGTGTCTGATGCGCTGAATAGTAAAATAGTTTTAGAAAAGGCTTCTCCTTGGAGTGAAAAATTAGGGGAAACAGTGATTTCTGAGAAGTTAAGTTTATCGCAGCAACCCAACCTTGAACCCTATACTTGTCCGTTTGATGATGAGGGGACAGTGACACAACAATTATCTTTAATTACAGAGGGAAGATTAGAACAATTTTACAGCGATCGTACTAGGGCGAGATTATTAGGTAATAAAAGTACAGGGAATGGGTTTCGTTCGAGTTTAGGGAGTTATCCGACTCCTAGTTTAGTTAATTTAATTGTTGAACCTGGAAACAGTAATTTTGATCAGTTAGTTAAACAGTTAGATAACGGTATTATTGTGGATCAAATTTTAGGGGGTGGTGCGGATATTTCGGGAGATTTTTCTATTAATGTTGATCTGGGTTACGGTGTAAAAAATGGAGTAATTACAGGAAGGGTTAAAGATACGATGGTGACGGGAAATGTGTATCAAGTGTTAAAAGAAGTTATTGCTTTAGGTAATGATTCTCGTTGGATAGATTCTTGTTTGACTCCTTCTTTATTGGTGGAAGGGTTATCAGTGACAGGATAAAGTAGATGGGCAAAATTTTGATTATTTAATCTATTTGATTTAACAGATCATATAATTAAGCAATGGAGCAATCATTTAATAAAGTTCTCGTCTGGTTGAAAGGAGAAGTAAAAACACCGCCTTTTTCAAGTCAAGCTAGGATAGAAGTTGGCTATTTATTACGTCGATTACAACAAGGCAAATCTTTATCAATGCCTCAATCTCGTCCTATGCCTAGTATTGGTTCTCGTTGTCATGAATTGCGGATTAACGATAATGAACAGACATGGCGCATTATTTACCGAATTGACGAAGATGCGATCATTATTGTAGATGTATTTGCTAAAAAGACTAACAAAACACCAGAAAATGTTATAAAACGTAGTCAACAACGATTAAAACAATATGACAATATCTAAGGAATAAACCTATTATGGATAACAATAAACGTCAAAAACTTGAGCAAGCTGGCTGGCAAGTAGGAACAGTATCTGAGTTTCTAGAATTGTCCCCATCTGAGTCACAAATGATAGAGTTAAAATTAGCTTTAAGTCAACAGTTTAAATCATTAAGAGAACGTCAAAAACTTTCTCTACAAGCTTTAGCAGAAAAAATGCAATCGAGTCCATCAAATGTGGCTAAAATTGAGGAAGGTGATTCTTCTGTGACCATTGATTTAATGATTCAAGGTTTATTTTCAATGGGAGCAACTTGTCAAGAAATTGCTAAAATAATGCTTGATTCTTAGTTAAATTAGATTTATATTAATTATACTTTAAGCAGTTCCCATACTTGTGAGGTACATAGGCTATCCCTCTGAGGCAGGTGTTAGGTGTTAAGTCTTAGGTGTGCCTTATGAGTCTGAGAAACGTTATGTCCAACATCCTACCCCTAATCGTGTCAAATACGCAAAACATAACCCACTCCTCGAACAGTATGTATCAATCTTGAAGAGTGGTTTAGTTCTAATTTTAATCGCAAAGCCCGAATATAAACATCGACAATATTCGATTCTCCTGTATAGTAATAACCCCAGACATTTTCAAGTATTTGATTTCTACTCAAGACATGAAGAGGATGTCGCAATAAATATTCTAAAAGGTCAAATTCTTTTGCCGTTAATTCAATTGACTGCTTGGCTCTATAAACCTCCCTTGTGAGCAGATTCATGTGTAAATCTTCAAATTCCAAGGTTTCTGAGGAGTCAGTGTCAGTCCCTATACGACGCAGACGAGCTTTAGCTCTGGCTAAAAGTTCTTCCATGCTAAAAGGTTTCGTTACATAATCATCAGCACCACTATCTAAACCTAGAACTCGCTCTGTAATTTCGTCTCTTGCCGTCAGCATAATAATGGGGATTTTAACTCCCGTCTTTCTCAGGCGTAAACAAATATCTAATCCCGATATTCTAGGTAGCATCCAGTCTAAGATAATTAAATCAGGACAACATTCACGAGCTATATTAAGGGCATCTATACCATCATGAGAAACGGTCACTTTATATCCTTCGACGAGCAATTCTGAAGAAATAAACTGTGCGATTTTAGTATCATCTTCCACCACCAGAATATGTTCGCTCATTAAGCTGTCCTCCATAAAGGTAAAGTAATGGTAAACATACTGCCTTCTTGGGGTTTTGAACGAAGGGTAATCTTTCCTCCCATTCCTTTGATCAAACTTTTAGCGATCGCTAATCCTAGCCCTGTACCATCACGGGAGCGAGTCATCATCTCATCCACTCGATAAAATCGTTCAAAAATACGCTGTTGGTAGGCCAAACTAATCCCTACACCATAATCACGCACATGAATCATTGCTACATCAACGGTTTTTTTCTAAAATGATATCAACTGATTGAGGAGCGAAAGAGTATTTAAGAGCATTGTCGACTAAATTAATTAACACTTGTTGTAAACGATTTTGATCGGCATAAGTCACAACATCCTCATTCGTTATAATTAAATTTATTGAGCGATCAGTTACTTTCTGAGTCATTTCCACAACTTCTGTTACCACAGTATTTAACATAATAGGACGACACCGAAAATGTAAGTGACCACTATCAGCACGAGCTAAGTCAAGCAAATCTTCCAACATCCGAATCGTTCTTTCTGTTTCTCCCGTTGCTGTTTCTAAGGCTTGAATTTGGTGGGGACTCAAATTATCCCCTTTTCTGAGAAGACTGCTTAAGTAACCAATGATAATAGTTAGAGGAGTTCGTAACTCATGGGAAACATTGCCGACAAATTGGCGTTGTTGTTCCCATGAACCAGAAAGTCGAAATAACATATCATTAAAGGCTTGAGCTAATCCTAAAATTTCTTTTGGAGCTTCATTTAGTTTTAATCTTGCACCACCTAAATCCTCAGCGGATACGGTCATTGCCACCTTACTCATTTGTTTAAGGGGGCGTAAACTTCGACCAATACGATAACAAATCGCCACAATCAAAATTATAATTGTGGCAAGACTAATAACCAATAATCGCCAAATACTTAAATTTAGTTTTTGTTGGTCAACAGTAATATCTTGAGATAAGTATAATTTGCCGAGGGAATTACCATTGACAATCAGAGGAGTTCCACATAAGACAATATCACGGCCATTAAATCTTACCACTTGAGGTTTTACCGGTACTCGATTCATTGCTTCTATGGCTTGAAATTCAGCCCCAGAATCATCTAAAGTCGAGGATTTTCCTATAAGTTTTCCTTGAGAATTTCTAACCCATAGGACTAAGTTAGAAGTGGAAACTTTACTAATAGTTTTTTGGATTCGTGTTTCCCAAGATTCAGACTGTGTATCAAATTCAAGTTCTTCAGGAAAACGCATCGCAATGTATTCTAAAGTTTGTTTATGGGCAGAAACTAAATTTTGCTCCATTTGCCATCCTGCCCAAAAAGTGATGCCACCCAATCCGATAACTAACAAAACGACTAATTCCAAGGTTAATTGAAATTGAAGAGAAGAAGGGCCTATTTTAGTGATCTGAGAAAATTTGAGTTGATGATCCAATCTTTTAATGAAATTCATTCTATACTTTCCTTGTTAAGTAGAACAAAGTTGTTGAGTTTAAAGTCGGTTAAAAATTTTGCGCTGTCCCTTGAATGGGATCAAACTCATATCGACTATCAAAATCAGTTTCCCCATATAAATTAAAGCTAATCGTTGGTTCATTACCCATAGCTTCTATTTGGTGAATAGCTGATGGCATAAAACACAGAATATCTCCAACAGTCAAGATTTGTTCTCCGACCTCTTGAATTTGATCAGGCAAATTAGGTTGAGGTGATCGCTTCCAAAACCTATTTTTTTCTACACCACTTAATAAAGCAACTAATCCCCAACAACCATGATTATGAATCGGTGAAATTGTTCCCTGTTTCCAGGCAACTAATTGTATTGTTAAAGGAAATGAAGGCTCATCATAGAGTGTCATGATATCCCAGCCAGTTGTCGGATTTGGCTCAAGCATTGACAATAAAAGCCAAGGAGAATCATTTAATAACTGTCTCACTAAAGGGACAATTTTCCTTAAGCGTAAATAATCATCCTTTATCGTATCTAAAATATTTTCTAAGTCTGTTAAAAAACGATACAGGCGATAAGGTGAAAATTGTTCCTTCTCAGGCGTAATTGTATCAAGACAGTGGCAATGTCCGTCATTCTCAACTAACCAATCTGGCTCATTCATAAACAAAATCTCAAACTTTAATAATACTTTGATTGTAGGATATGGAGTGATTGATAAAATTAGTGATAAATGAAAATACAATGAATTTTCTCTAAGAATTCTTCTAGACTTGCTGAAAGTCGTCATTAAATATTTTAATTGAATCTAAATCTAAAATTCAGCTTCCCCTCATCTTGGCACTGTTTAATCAAAGTAGAGTTTGATTGAAAATAATGAGGAGATTTAACTATGTTCCCAAAATCAACATCATTGTGGCTGAGTCTTTATTTAACTAGCGTTGTTATTCCCTTCTCTTTAGTTACCAATCATGAGAAGGTCTCTGCTTCTAACGACGTTTCAACATCACAACTTCATGCTTGTGCAGGTAGCTCTCGTAGAAATGTCGGTGGACCGTTAGCCAGAGAATTACAAGGAAAACCCGTTGTTGTTGACATTTACGCGAGTTGGTGTGCAGCTTGTAAAAATATTGCTCCTACCCTCTCTCAATTAAAACAACAATATCAAGGAAAGGCTTATTTTGTTGTCTTGGACGTGAGTGATCAAGCCAAAGCACGTCAAGCAGAAGCTAGGGCAAGACAGTTAGGTTTAGGAGACTTTTTTGCTCAGCATAAATCACAAACAGGGACTGTTACCATTGTTGACCCTGCTAACGGTAATATCCTAACTCAGCATCGTAATAATAATAAATTGAGCGATTATACCTCCGTATTAGATGCTGCTATTTCTCAGAGATAATTGACGTGAAATGTAGAATTCTGAGATTTCTGCCGAAATATTGTCTAGTTCAAACTTCTCTTTTATAACTTCCTCACACAACAAACATCATTTATTCAGGAATTTGTCCCATGAAGATTAAATATTTTTCTTTATTTGCCATAGTTTCATTGTTAAGTGTAGGAACATTAACAGCTT
Source organism: Cyanothece sp. BG0011 (assembly GCF_003013815.1). GTDB lineage: Bacteria > Cyanobacteriota > Cyanobacteriia > Cyanobacteriales > Microcystaceae > Crocosphaera. Next base: position 11,780 of record NZ_PRLH01000141.1, read on the forward strand.
GTGCTAATCCCTGTGCTGGACAATCTACCTCAACCACAGCTAATCAGGTTACTCAAAATGACCCATGCGCTGGAAAAAATCCTTGTGCCGGGGCTAATCCCTGCGCTGGAAAAAACCCTTGTGCCGGGGCTAATCCCTGTGCTGGAAAAAACCCTTGTGCCGGGGCTAATCCCTGTGCTGGGAAAAACCCTTGTGCCGGGGCTAATCCCTGTGCTGGAAAAACCAAAACGATTGGTGCATCTTTAGCCCAAGAATTGCAAGGAAAACCCGTTGTTGTTGATATTTATGCGAGTTGGTGTGCAGCTTGTAAAAATATTGCTCCAACCCTTGCACAACTAGAAAAAGATTACGCCGAATCCGTGAATTTTGTGGTTCTCAATGTTAGTGATCAATCTACCACGACTCAAGCCCAGACCAAAGCTAAAAAATTAGGGTTAGCTAAATTTCTGAAGGAAAACAAAACTCAAACTGGAATGTTAACCATTATTGATCCGGCGACGGGAGAAATTTTAGCCCAACATCGCAATAATCCTAATATTGCAGACTATCAAACCGTTTTAGATAAAGCCATAAGTCAGTGAGCTTTCGTCTCACTTTAATCATACAAGCTTCTGGCTTGTCCTGAGCCGGATGCTTGTTCGACACAGGATTAGTGTTTCGATAAGGATAAGGAGATTTTAATGACCCAATTACAGAAACCACCACCGAAAAAGAAGAGTTTAGGCCGTCCTAAACGCTCAAAAAAATGGTTGTTTTATTTCGGATTAGGTTTACTGGCTTTAATTATTGTTGTCACCCTCGGTCCAGTCATCAGCCATCCCATTGAGCAACTCATTTCCATTGTCGAAAACCAATATCAACAGTGGTTTGACCAGCAAGATACAGCCAATCCTTTTGTCTTATTGCCTTTAGCTTTTTTGGGAGGATTATTAGCCAGTGTATCCCCTTGTATCTTAGGCTTACTACCAGTTAATCTCAGCTATATCGGTACGCTCAAAATTAAATCCCGTTGGGATGCTTTTACTAAAGCCGGCTTATTTGTACTAGGAGCAGTCACAATTTTAAGCTTATTTGGTTTAGTTTCCTCCTTTGCTGGAGCAGTGATGGTAGATTACCGAGGCTATATCAATATTGTGGTCGGACTAATTATGGCTCTCATGGGCTTATGGTTAATGGGGATCATCAAAATACCCTTACCAGAAATGAGTGCTAATCTCCCCAAAGCCGGTCCTTATGGAGTCGGGTTAACCTTTGCTTTAATTAGTGGTCCTTGTGCTAGTCCTGTATTATTTGCTGTACTAACAGCAGCAGCAGCCACAGGTTCTCAAGTTTTAGGGACTCTGACGATGGTTAGCTACGCTCTCGGTTATACCATTCTAATTTTCTTGGCGAGTTTATTTACGGGATTAGCTAAACAAAGTAATAATCTGTTGAAGCATTCTGAAACCATTATTCGCTTCGGTAGTGTGGCCTTAATTATGACTGGTGCTTATTACTTATTCACAGGGACTCAATGGTTTTTGGGAGGTTAAATCATGGTAGAAAATTTAGTGATTATTGGCTCTGGTCCGGCTGGTTATACGGCTGCAATTTATGCAGGTCGAGCGCAACTACAACCCCTTGTTTTTGAAGGTTTTAGTGCTGGTGGTGTCCCAGGAGGGCAATTGATGACGACGACAGAAGTAGAAAATTTCCCTGGTTTTGCTAAAGGGATTAGCGGACCTCAATTAATGAAGGAAATGCGTCAACAGGCTTTACGGTGGGGGGCTAATTTAATCACCGAGGATGTGGTTAAAGTGGATTTTCGACAATACCCCTTTATTGTGAGAGCCAATGAGAAGGAAGTGCGAACTTTTGGGGTGATTATTTGCACGGGTGCGACGGCTAAACGATTGCATATTTTAGGAGAAGATGAGTTTTGGAATAATGGGATCTCTGCTTGTGCGATTTGTGATGGTGCCAGTCCTTTATTTCTTAATGCTGAGGTGGCAGTGGTAGGTGGTGGCGATTCCGCCGCCGAAGAAGCCCTTTATTTGACGAAATACGCTACTAAAGTTCATTTATTAGTTAGACGAGAACAATTACGGGCTTCTAAAACTATGCAAGAACGTCTTTTTGCCCATCCTCAAATTAAGATTCATTGGCATTCTATTCCCATTGCTGCTTATGGTGATGAAGTTTTACAAGAGGTTAAAGTCCAAAATGCGATCGCTCAAGAGGTTTGGCAGTTACCTGTTAATGGTTTATTTTATGCCATCGGTCATACTCCTAATACCCAATTGTTTCAAGGACAAATTGCTTTAGATGCTCGTGGTTACATTGAAACTAGGGGCAAAAGCACTGCTACCAATATCGAAGGAGTTTGGGCTGCTGGAGACGTGCAAGATTCCTATTACCGCCAAGCTATTACCGCCGCCGGAACTGGTTGTATGGCTGCTTTAGAAGCGGAACGTTGGTTATCAGAAAGGAAATCTTTGAGGTTTCTTTCAGCCGCTTAATTTAAAGGTTTTTTAGCTCAATCTATCAAATTTATGGAGGAAATGATGATGACTAATTCTAATTTATTATCCCAATTACAACAGGAATCAACTAAACCTATTTTGGTCAAATTTGTTGCTCCCCATTGTCCCTCTTGTGAAACCCTTACTCCTGTTTTAGAGCAGTTAGCAGATGATCATCCTGATGATTTTCATTTAGTCACCATTGACATGACAGAAGACCCTGAATTAGCCATGAAATTAAAGGTCAGAAGTGCGCCAACAGTTGTCTTATTCCAAGGGGAAGAAGTCAAGGAAAAAATAGCAGGATTGAAGCCCAAAAAATTCTATGAAGCTTTAATTGAGAAAACGGCTTAAAGATCAATGAATAAAAGGAAGAAAATCATTACTATTACCCATGCTCGTACAGGGGAATTAATTGCAAAGGGTGAAGAAGGATGGGGTTTTATGCCCTTTGAGGGTAATTATTACATCCGTGCAAAGTATATCAAAACCCAAGGGTTTCAATTTACCTTAATTCCGGGATTTTGTATTTACAAATTTCTCTATATTTGGTTAAATCTGAAAGTTAAAGGTAAAACCGAGAAATTTATTGCTTGGATGTATGTAATACCTAATCCCCTACTTCCTTTTATCTGGTTTCGCATTGCTTTACCTCGAAATCATCCTTGTTTAAGAGTTGATATACAAACATTATATTACCTGAACATTTAGAAATACCTGAGAGTTGGAAGAATAAATAATATAATAAACCTATTATAAGTCTATAATTATTATCTTTTTCCTTGAAATATTTGATTCACCGTTAACTCTAGTTTAGGAAAACTTAAAGATTTAATTTGCTCATTATTTCTAAAATATTTCACTTGATATTCACCATCAAACAGATTATAAATAGAAATAGTAGGCTTTTTAGGATTACCAATATAACGAGAACCACCAATCCCTAAATAATCTACAATCCAGTATTCATTAATACCAATTTCTTCATAATCTCTTAGTTTTGTTAGGTAATCATCTCGCCAGTTACTACTAACAATTTCTATCACTAAAGGAATTGATTTTCCTTTGGTTAACGTTGAATATTTTTCCCATAATGGTTCCTCTTCCAATACATTTCTATCCACAACTAAAACATCAGGTAAATAACCAGTATTTTCATTTAAAACTTTTACGATTGCTTGTTTAGGTAAAAAATAATCTAAGTTTTTTTGTCTAAATAAACAAGCAAATTCTACTGCTAAAAAACCCGAAATCTCTTCATGTTTTCCCTTGGGTTGCATTTCAATAACAACTCCTTTATGTAACTCATAACAACTATTTTCGGGTTTCCAGTCTAAAAACTCAGAAAAAGTCATTAAGTTAGGTGAAACTTTAGCTTCTATCATCTTTCTAAATAATCTCATCAATCGCTTTAGGAACCGCAGAAGTTAACACTTCATAACCTGTTTCTGTTACTAAAATATCATCCTCAATTCTAATACCAATTCCTCGCCATCTTTCAGGAATTTCGGGTTGTCCTTCTGCTGGTTTAATATCGTTACCGATGTAAATTCCTGGTTCTACGGTTAAAACATGACCCGGTAACAAAGGATGCCAGTTTTCTTCATCTTTTTTATAAACCCCTACATCATGCACATCTAACCCTAACCAATGACCGGTTTTGTGCATATAAAAAGGTTTATATTTTTCTTCTTTAATTATCTCTTCTAAGTCCCCTTTTAATAACCCTAAATCAATTAATCCTTGCACTAAAACACAAACAGCAATATCATGAAACTCATTATAAGGGTTTCCTGGTTTAACTTCTTCAATAGCTTTTAGTTGTGCTTCTAAAACCAACTCGTAAATGGCTTTTTGTTCCCCTGTAAATTTACCATTGACGGGAAAAGTTCGGGTTATATCTCCATTGTAATAACCATAGGAACAACCAGCATCAATTAATAATAAATCATTCTCTTGAATTTGACGGTTATTTTCAATATAGTGGAGAATACAAGCATTAGAACCGGAGGCTACAATAGAAGGATAAGCAGGGCCTATTCCTCCATGAAGTTTAAAAGTATGCTCTATTTCTGCTTGAATTTGATACTCATAATGACCGACTTTAACAAATTCTCTTGCACGGTTATGAGCAGCAGCAGAAATGTCCATCGCTTGACGTAACATTTTTAATTCTGAAGCACTTTTAACCTGTCGCATGGGGTGTAAAATAGGGTTAGTATCTTCAATAGCAACGGGGCCAGTTCCTCGTTTGGGATAAGTAGCCATTAATCGTTGCCAATGAGATAAAATAACCTCATTAAAATGCTTATCTCGCCCTAAATGGTAATAGATACGGTCAGCTTTCTTGAGATAGTCGGGTAATTTTTCGTTTAATTCTGTGATGGGATAAGCAATATCTGCGCCATACTTTTCTTTGGCTGCTTCTACCCCACACCGATAACCGGTCCATGTCTCTTTTTCGGGGTCTTTGGGTTGTACAAATAGGATAAAATGGTGTTCTTCGTGATGTGGCGCAAATACGGCCACTGCTTCGGGTTCATTAAACCCTGTTAAGTAGAAAAAGTCACTATCTTGACGGAATATATATTCTACATCATTGTGCATTACTGCGGTGGGTGCGCTGCGAAAAATGGCCGTTCCTTGACCGATTTTTTCCATTAATTTTTGTCTACGTTGGCGGTATTCGCTACTGTCAATTACCATAACACTCTATTTTACTTTTCCTGTCTTCTTAGCATAACTTAAAAACTTGCGAAAGGGTAGGAATTTTAGTTTATAACAGTTCTCAAAAGTTATTAAAGATTTAAGTGGTCATTGCGAGGGGTAGAAATTAATATTAATCTCTGACTCTCATTGATAATACCCCGAAGCAATCTTTAAATAACATACAGATGTTATAGTAACCATCAAAGCCTATTGTTTATATTACCCCTCGCAATGACAATTTAGGCGATAGGATAATGATGAAGTTTGATATAGTTGCCCATGAGTTAATAAACATAATTATCTTCATAAAAGTTAACGGCAACTAATTGTAAGCACTACGAATAAATTATAATCTAGCTTTTTTTGACTTTTTGTACTATCCTGTAAAAAATTATTATCACCTTCTGCTTTTGAAAAGAAAATGAATATTTCTACATTATTCAAATCTCTTCCTGTTTTTGCTTGTTCTACTCTTGTTTGCTTAGCTAATTTTTCTGTAGTGCAAGCTTCCCCTTTATCCCCATCTAATCCTACTAAACAAATTAGTGATAAGGCAATGCCTACCCATGAAACCAATGGCATTCGTTATCAGTTTGCAGGGTGTAAACAGTCAGGTGAAAATTTAAGTTGTGCTGTTTTATTAACCAGTTTAACGCAAGATTATGGTATGTATATTCATAACAATGATGTCAGAATAATTGACTTAGGAGGTAATCAATATTCTCCTCGTATGTTTCAATTTGGTGATTACGGTAATCAATTTCCAAGTGGACGCATTAATTTAGTTAAAGGTGTTCCTTTAAAGATTGTTGTTCATTTTCAAGGTGTTGGTACTAAAATGAATGGTGCATCTTTATTACAATTTCAAAATAGTCAATTAAAAAATCTGTCTTTTTAAAATTTCTGAGGTAGGTATTGCCTACCTTACTATTTTTTTGTAGTGCATTCTCTACAAGAGACTAAATAGACTAACATCCCTTAATTTAAGACGATAGGGTGGGCAAGTCAAAAACTTATCTAAATTAACTTCATCCTTAAAAACCTTGCCCACCTTACAAAATTCGTTATTATTGCTTTAGGAACAGTCTCTAAACACATAGACGGTAGGGTGGGCAAGTCAAAAACTTATCTAAATTAACTTCATCCTTAAAAACCTTGCCCACCTTACAAAATTCGTTATTATTGCTTTAGGAACAGTCTCTAAACACATAGCATAGCTTCTTAATAACCTAATGCTAAACCATCAGCCCGAGGTTCGGAACCTGCTATAAAAATACCGTTATTTTTTAAGATTATTTGACCTTTTCCAAACATGGTTTCAGGGGCTAATTTAACATCATGACATCGTTGTTTTAACCCTTGAACTATTTCAGGAGGTGTACCCCTTTCTAAAAGTATTCTATTTCCTTCTAAAAATCGCCATCTAGGGGCATCTAAAGCAGCTTGAGGATTCATTTGATAATCAGTTAAATTGACAACCATTTGTAGGTGTCCTTGGGGTTGCATCGGCGCACCCATTACTCCAAACGAGCCAATGGGTTGATTATCTTTGGTTAAAAATCCAGGAATAATAGTATGAAAAGGTCGTTTATTAGGTGCGATTTCATTAGGATGACCTTTTTCTAAGGTAAAAGCTGATCCTCGATTATGTAAAGAAATTCCTGTTTCTGGAACTAAAATGCCACTACCAAAACTATCATAATTAGATTGAATAAAAGACACCATTAACTCTGAATCTGCGGTACATAGATAAACCGTTCCTCCTTGGGGAATTCCAGGATTAGCTAAAGAAATAGCTTGATGAGTAATTAATTTTTGACGCTGTTTTGCATAATTTTTATTCAATAAATTTTTATTAGAAATGTTCATGTAATCAGCATCACTAACATAAGTGTAAGCATCAGCAAAAGCTAATTTCATCGCTTCTATTTGATAGTGAAAACTTTCGATAGAATCACGATTATACTGTTCAAGGTTGAAATTTTCTACAATATTTAAAGCCATTAATGCAGCAATTCCTTGGCTATTTGGGGGCATTTCCCATACTTTCAATTGTTTGTATTCAGTGACAATAGGGTCAACCCATAAAGGGGTATGACTAGCTAAATCTTCAGCTGTTACATAACCTCCTGTATCGGCTGCAAAATTGTTTATTTTTTCAGCTATTTTTCCTGTATAAAAACTCTCTCCTCCTGTCTTAGCAATCTCTTCTAAGGTTTCAGCATGGAGAGAACTACCCCATATTTCTCCTGCTTTCGGCGCACAATCTTTAGGAAAGAAAACTTGTTTAAAATATTGATATTCGGGTCTTTTTTTAGTGAGATAAACTGCTTCTTTGCGTCGCCATATTGCTGCGGTAACTGGAGAAACAGGAAAGCCATTTTTAGCGTAACGAATGGCAGGAATAAACAACTGTTCAAAGGGTAATTTTCCCCAACGGTTCCATACCTCGTACCACACAGAAACTGCCCCCGGAACCGTTACCGTTAACCAGCCTAACTCTGGCATTTTTTCTAAACTCGAAAAAGCGTCTAATGATAAATGTTTCGGGCTTTTTCCTGACCCATTAATTCCTTGTAACTTTCCATCCCAAACTAAAGCAAAAGCATCACCCCCGATACCATTAGAAGTGGGTTCAACTACGGTCAAAGTAATAGCAGTAGCAATAGCAGCATCAACGGCATTTCCTCCTGCTTGAAACATTTCGATTCCTGCTAACGTAGCTAAGGGTTGACTGGTAGCAACAGCGCAATTTTTAGCTAAAATAACACGGCGTTGAGAACCATAAGGATAAGCATTCAGATTAAATTGCATAATTTTAGAATTTAGAATTTAGAATTTAGAATTTAGAATTTATTTTTTTGCTCATTTTGTATTCCTCATTATTGTCATTCTCCACCCTACAAACTTTTACCTATTTAAAAACGATCTAAAAAAATCCTAATGAATTATCCTTGCTCTTAACTCCTACCATAAAATTGACGGCAACAGAAACATAAAATCATAAAAATTGATGGAAACTACCATAAAAATTAATCCTAAACCTGATACACCCAAAGATGAAACATTTATCAATATACTTTCTGATAAAGGGGCAAACGTTATCCTCGGTGAACAAACAGCCGAAAGTTTAGTTATACCTCTCGAACCTTCTCCTACCACTATGTTTGGTCCGAGAGGGGCCTGTTTAGTCTCTGAAAATGGTCCATTATGGGTGTGTGATACCGGTCATCATCGCCTATTAGGGTGGAGACATCGCCCCGAAACCGACGGTCAACCGGCAGACTGGGTGATTGGTCAACCGGACTTTTACCACGAAGGACAAAACGCCAAAGGAACCCCCCAAGCTAATACGGTGAGTGTTCCTACAGGAATATGCGTTTGTGGGGAAGGGTTAGCAGTAGCGGATGCTTGGAATCATCGGGTGTTAATTTGGAAACAATTGCCACACAATAATAATATTCCTGCGGATATTGTTTTAGGACAAGCCGATTTTCACCATAACCAAGTTAACCGAGGGGAAACGGACACCGCGGCCGATAGAATGCACTGGCCCTATGGAGTGATGTATCATCAAGGACGGTTATTTGTGGCTGATACGGGTAACCGTCGGGTGTTGGTATGGAATGAACGACCCACCCGTAACGGACAACCAGCAGATTATGTTCTCGGACAAGAGAATATGAACCGACGAGACGAAAACGGGGGAGGAAGTCCCACTGCGAGTAGTCTACGGTGGCCCCATGCTTTGGCTATTTGGCAAGATAACTTAGTGTTGGCCGATGCGGGTAATAATCGTTTAATGATATGGGAAGGAATACCTACGGAAAATAATGTCCCTTGTCGTCTAGTATTAGGACAAAGCAACTTTCAAGGGGCCGAGTTAAATCAAGGTGGCTATTTTCCCACCCCTAGCAGCCTCAGTATGCCCTATGGAGTGGCAGTGATGGGTCAATGGTTAATTGCTGCGGATACGGCTAATTCTCGCCTAGTCGGATGGACTGAGGAATTAATGACGGGGAAAGTTGCCCAGGGGTTAACTGGACAATCTCATTTTGGTAGTAAGAGTGAAAACCGTTCTTATGGTGGGCCGACTCGTCAAAGTTTAAGCTGGCCCTATGGTATTACAGTTTGCGGTCAGACGGCGGTTATTGCTGATTCTGGTAATAACCGTGTTCTATTGTGGAGATGAAAGCCTAGTCAATATCTTAGTCGCAACTCTCGATGACTGCCGAGTCACTCTTCAAACTTCTGAGAACGGAGAGGGAGGGATTCGAACCCTCGTTAAAGTTTCCCCTAAACAGCATTTCCAGTGCTGCGCCTTCAACCACTCGGCCACCTCTCCTTATGGGGTCACAAATATTAATTGTACACCACTGATAAACTTTTTTTAACCCTTTTTTCGAGAAAATTGTCAGTAAATCATAACTTAACTAACCTCAAACAACAGTCAAGCACCGAACAGACAAGGGTTACAGTGATCTGTTATGGTAACTTAACGGGTCATTGCTTTTTTTCTCAGTTACTAACCCAATCTTGTCAAGTTTTTTTAAAAAAATTAATATTATGAGGAAAATTACCCTTAAATTGTTACATTACTTAACGGAACTAGCTTTTTACCCCCAAAAGATTGCAAAATGTAAAGAGAAGGCTAACCCAATCGCCCCTTGAATCTACTGTGACTGAAGAGTTAATCCAACCCAAGGATGCTATCCAACGACTAATCCTAATTATTTTAGGCATGATTTTTCTGGCTATCGTTATGGTAGTCGGTTGGTATCTTCATCAAATTTCTGATCCCTACATCAATGATGTGTTATCCCGTCAAGGAGATATAAGTCGGGGACAGGCGATTTTTGAGATTAATTGTGCTGGTTGTCATGGGATAGACGCAGATGGAATTGTCGGACCGAGTTTGCATCGTGTTCAAAAGCATAAATCTAAACTCAGTTTAATCCAACAAGTGATTAGTGGAAAAACCCCACCGATGCCAAAATTTCAACCCAATCCCCAGGAAATGGCCGATTTATTAAGTTATTTAGAAGAATTGTAACAACTATGTCGGATAGATTGATCCTATCCGACAAGTAACCTTAAGAGTTTGTCTTTTTCGGGGTGCTGGTTTTACTTTTCGTGGTTCGTTTTGTGGTCGTTTTCTTAGTTTTGCTAGTGCTTTTACGGGTGGTTTTCTTCTTAGTAGAGGCTTTGGCTGCTAACAATTCTAAGGCCTTTTCTAAGGTAATGCTTTCAACGGTTTCCCCTTCGGGTAGACCAGCATTGACCTTACCATGTTTGACGTAAACCCCATAAGGACCTTCGTAAACATTAACCGCTTGTTGATCGTCAGGATGAACCCCCAACTCTTTTAAAGGTTTCTTGGTACGACCGCCACCCCGTCCTTTTTTGGGTTGGGCCAATAATTCTAAAGCCCGTTCTAAGGTCACCGTTAAGACATCATCCTCTTTTTTGAGCGATCGATAGTCTTTGCCATTTTTCCCTTGATCATGAACCACATAGGGGCCAAAGCGTCCGATACTGGCTTTAATTTTTGCTCCAGTCTCAGGATGAGTTCCCAATAAACGGGGTAAGGCCAATAATCCCACCGCCATGTCTAGGGTGACAGTTTCAACATTAGTTCCTTTGGGTAAAGAAGCCCGTTTTGGTTTTTTATTTTCCTCTGTGACTTCTCCTAACTGAACATAGGGACCGTAACTACCGATCAAAACATAAATCGGTTCACCGGTTTCCGGGTGTAACCCTAACTTCTCAGGGCCTTCAGTTTTTTGCTTCAATAACTTATTAACTTGTTCCGGATTAAGATCCGAAGGGGTTAAGTCAGCCGGGATAGAGGCGGTAATTTTCTCTTCCCCGTCCAAAACTTCAACATAAGGACCAAACTTACCAATTTTCACCGTTGCGTCTAAATTGTCCAAATTAATGGCTTTAGCCACCCCTGGATCAATTTGATCCACTCGTACTTTAACTTGAGTGTCTAACCCTTCTTCTCCTGAATAGAATTTTTGGAGATAGGGAACCCATTGAGCTTCCCCTGTGGCAATTTCGTCGAGGGTTTGCTCCATTTTTGAGGTAAATTTTGTATCCACCAAGTCAGGAAAATGGTTTTCCAGTAAATTTACCACGGCAAAGGCGGTAAACGTAGGCACTAACGCCTTACTCCGCATTTGAGCATAACCGCGATCGCGGATCGTCCCGATAATACTGGCGTAGGTACTGGGCCGGCCCACCCCTTCTCCTTCCAACATTTTCACTAAAGACGCTTCGGTATACCGCGCCGGGGGTTGGGTTTCGTGGCCCAAGACATCTAATTCTTTGCAGTCCGGGTGATCCCCTTCTGCTAGGGGCGGTAAGATCACCTCTTGATCTTCGATCGCTGCATCGGGATCATCAGACCCTTCCACATAAGCCCTGAAAAAGCCAGGAAAATCGATTCGTTTACCAGAGGAGCGAAACCCTGCGTCTTCTACGTCCAAAAGAACGCTAATCTGAGTTAATTTGGCGTTAGCCATCTGACAAGCGACGGTACGCTTCCAAATGAGGTCATACAGGGCAAATTCTTGTCCCGATAACCCGGTTTCTTGGGGCGTGCGAAAACGGTTGCCGGCCGGGCGAATGGCTTCATGGGCCTCTTGGGCGCCTTTGCTTTTGGTGGTGTATTGTCGGGGTTTTGGACTTAAATATTCCTTGCCATATTTTTCTTCAACGCAGGTTCTCGCTGCTTTAATGGCTTCATCAGACAAGTGAACCGAGTCAGTCCGCATATAGGTGATATAACCTTCTTCATAGAGTTTTTGAGCAATGCGCATGGTATCTCGCGCTGATATGCTCAATTTGCGGTTTGATTCTTGTTGGAGGGTGGAGGTGGTAAAGGGGGCGTAAGGTTTACGGGTGGTGGCTTTTTCTTCTTTTTTGGTAACGGTCCAAGTTTTCCCGTCTAATCTTTCTTTAAGGGTGTTGGCTTCTTGTTCGTTGAGCAGCACCACATCGCGCCCCTGAGCAATTTTCCCGGTGTTGGGGTCAAAATCTGACCCTGTGGCGATTTTCTTGCCTCCTAGGGTGATTAATTTGGCTTCAAAGGGACTGTTTTCCTTTTCGAGTAAGGCTTTAAGATCCCAATAACCCCCAGATTGGAACGCCAGGCGATCGCGTTCCCGTTGCACTAATAACCGTACGGCCACGGATTGAACCCGTCCGGCAGACAGTCCCCAAGCGATTTTTTTCCAGAGTAGAGGAGAGAGGGTGTAACCGTATAAACGGTCTAAAATTCTTCTGGTTTCTTGGGCGTGAACTAAGTTTTCGTCAATATCCCGACAATTTTGGAGGGATTTTTGAATGGCTTCACGGGTAATTTCGTGGAACACCATCCGTTTAATAGGGACTTTGGGCTTGAGAAGTTGTAATAAATGCCAACTGATGCTTTCCCCTTCTCTATCTTCGTCAGTGGCTAAGATCAATTCATCTGCGCTTTTTAAGGCTGATTTTAACCCCTGAACCACCTTTTTTTTGCCCTTGGGGATAACATAAATGGGTTCAAAGCCATTTTCTACATTGACCCCTAGGTTTGCCCAGTCTTTATCTTTGTAAGAGGGTGGTATTTCATCGGCCGAGGCCGGGAGATCTCGAACATGGCCCATGGATGCCTCCACTTGGTATCCTTGGGGTAAATAATTTCTAATGGTACGGGCTTTGGTGGGTGATTCAACAATAACAAGGGTTGACATAATCGTTGTTAATAATCAAGCAAGTTTAGCGGATTTGATCTAAGCCTGGGTAATGGACTTATTCCTAGCTTATCAATTACCACAAAAGGTTATAAGGAAAATCTATTATAGAGAATTATCTCTCATTACGATAATAGAGATTTTTGATAAGTTTGTTGACCTCTTTTAGGTAACTTACCACGAGGTTTAGTTAAGTAATGCCTAATTTAATGGGAATTTTCGGGTGTGGGCTGTGGGGAGTTGGGCAATACTGCGTAGGTTTTGGATTTTGACTTTTCTTTAAGGCAAGCAGAGGAGCAGGGAGACCTTCGCTGAGGAGAGGGCTTTTCGGTTTTCTCCCCCGCAAGAAAGCTCCCTTCTCCTCGCGCGTTCACGCTTGTCGGGGAACCCGACCGGGGTCGCTCGTCTCCCTTGAAGTCTCAACTAGGGTTTTGAGTAAAACCTGAGTAGTATTGGGATTTGGGGGTGAGACAGAGGGATTAAGAGAAAAATGCAAGAATTTTCTCGCTTTTTTACCGAAAATCTTGCATTTTTACCCTAAGTTTCCCTAGTTTTTCTAGACATTGGAATAAATACTATTGCGGAGAATGGTATAACCTTTAATTAATTCTCGAATTCCCCGACTTAAAGGCCATTCTGGTTCAAACCCTGTTTTGAGAATGCGCGCATTAGAGACAATATAGTCTCGTTTGTCGGGATCTTCGCCAATGGGCGCTTCTAAATAGACAAATTTAGGTAAATATTTTTTTATTTCAGCGCATAATTCTAATTTAGAGAGATTGGCATCTTCTAAACCCACGTTGTAGGGTTTGCCTTTCATGGTTTCAAAATTTTCAATCCCATGGACAAAGACTTTAGCGACATCTCGAATATGAATATAATTCCGCTTAAAATGCCCTTCAAAAATGACCACAGCGCGATCGTAAAAAGCACGATAAACAAAGTCATTAACCAACAAATCAACCCGCATTCTCGGGGACATTCCGAACACAGTGGCCAGTCGGAAGGTCATACTATTTTCCCGTTCTAAAACCGCTTTTTCGGCTTCGACTTTGGTGGTTCCGTACAGAGAAATGGGACGTAACGGAGACTCTTCTGTACAGAATTTACCGGATTCTCCAATGCCATAACCACTATTGGTCACAGGCATTAAAATCCGTTGTTGAGGACTCGCTAAATCACAAATCATTTTAACCGCTTCGTAGTTAACGGTACGGGTTCCCACTTCATCCCGACTACATAGGGGCGCACCCACCAAAGCAGCTAAGGGGATAATTACATCAGCGTCTTTGAGTAATTCTTTGATTAAAGATTCATTACGACAGTCTCCCCGTACCACATTAAAGGTGTCATACTGACAGCAATCAGCCAAACTATTTTGGCCAAACATAAAACTGTCTAATACGGTCACTTCATAGCCTTGGGCCAATAAAGTTGGGGTTAAAATCGAGCCAATATAGCCCGCACCCCCAGTAATTAAAATTTTCATAGATGATTATGTAATTCTAATGTTGAATTTTCTTGAACAGAGATCAGATAACGATGAATCGCTTCATCGGTATCGCCAATAAAGCGAACTTTGCCTTGATCGAGCCAAATCGCGCGATCGCAAGATTGTTGAATGAAATCCAATCCATGGGAAACCACTAAAATCGTTGTATGATGTCCCCATAATCTATCCATCCGCTTTTGACATTTATGCTTAAAGCTTTCATCGCCAACGGATAACACTTCATCTAGGATTAAGATATCTGGCTCGACATCTGTCGCAATGGAAAACCCTAAACGGGCAGTCATCCCTGAAGAAAGAGCTTTAACCGGAGCTAAGCTATAGTCCGTTAAATCGGCAAACTCTAAAATAGAGGCCACACGCTCTTTCATCTCTTGACGAGGGAAGCCTAACATAACGCCGTAAAGAATTATATTATCAGTTACGGACAATTCTCCGTCAAATCCTGCCCCTAATTCTATCAAGGGTGCGATTTCGCCCTTAACCCGAATTTGGCCGGATGTGGGTTCTAAAATCCCTGTGATCACTTTGAGTAGGGTGGATTTTCCTGACCCATTAGCGCCGATGATACCGATTTTTTCCCCAGCATGAACCGTCAGATTAATACGGTCAAGAATTAATTTTCTTGACGGTTGACGGTATTTCCCCTCTAACATAGATAGGATGGTTTTCTTTAAATCATAAGAAAACTCTTCTTGGGTTCTACGCCATAGGGAAACTTGATCGAGTCTAATTGCTTCTACCATTTAACCTTTAGAGCAAGTCCATAAAGTTTTTTTGCCAGGAGCGGAAACACATCCAGCCTAACACCAAAAGGATGAAACCATTTAAAAATGAATGTAAAATTAAGGTTACATCAGGGAAAGCACCGGATAAAGATATCTGGCGAATACTCTCAATAATTGGAATGAGCGGGTTAAGGAGTAAGAAGGATTTGACCGAACTGGGAACAATTTCAGCCGGATAAAAGACAGGGGAGCTAATCCAAAGAACAAAACAAATTAGCTCATAAAAATAGGGTAAATCTCGGAAAAAAACATACAACGCACTGACAAAAAACCCTACCCCTGTACACACAAAACTCAAGGCTATCAAAGGGAAGATTAGCGCAATAACGTTGAGGACATTTTTAGAAATGATTAAAGTAACAATGGCCAATAAAGGCAATGGCCCCATGAGAAATTGAAAGATATTGGCCACAATCATTGAAACCGGAAAAATGGTAATGGGTAAACGAACCTTATTCAACAATGACCCATTTCCCACCACACTAGTTAACGCTTGGCTGGTAGAAGAGGAAAAAAAATTGATGACAATTAAGCCAGTGAAGGCAGCCAAAATATAGTTAAAGGTCGAATCATCGTAATATTGTGCAAACGCTGTGCCAAAAATAGCTGAATACAACCCCGTCATAATCAGGGGATTCAACAATGACCAATACACCCCTAAAAATGAGCCTCGATAGCGTCCTTTTAAATTTCTTTCGACTAAGATTTGTAGCAGTTCTAGGTATCGTCTGGTTGACGACCCTTGAAGACTAGCTTTTAGGGTAATGGTCATAATCAATTATTAATACCAACAAGTTAGGAATTAATGGCGTATTGTATTAAATGTCAGCTACTTTTGTCGAGTTGTTCCCGATAACTTCAGAAAATTTTAACCATCAATAATGGGCCAGATTCGGCTAAACTGGGGAATGGTTCATTAATAGATTAGTAAATTTGGGCATGGAAATCGGGCAGAAAGTAAAAGTAATCCGTCTTCGCGATCGCGTCTCTGGAAAACTGGTTGATAAACTGGGTAAAGAAGGGACCATCAAGGAATTTAAAATGACTGATGGCAGTGGAATCGGTGCAGTGGTCGAGTTTGCTGATCAAACCGCGACTTGGTTTTTTGGGGATGAACTCAAACCGGTGGAATAATCTACTTTGTTTTGGGAGAAGCAACGGTTAACGGTGGCGATGATTAAGGAATCTTGATTTTACCCATCTCAAAGCTTCTCCCTCACCCTCAGACAGAGTTCCCCTTATTTGTCTGTTGGTAAGATGGGAAACAGTGGGAAACTGAATTCATAAAAAAATAATTTTTGATAACTCATGGCTTTGATTTTAACCTTTTTAGGCAAAGGCGGTAGTGGTCGCTCAACAGTGGCCATCGCTACAGCTAAAAAACTGGCAAAGGGGGGCTCTCGTGTCCTCTTCTTGTCTCAAGATTCGAGTCCAGTCTTAAATCGTTTATGGGGAACAACTTTAGAAGCCTCTCCAACAGAAATTGAACCTAATTTAAAAGTAATGGCTTTACAATCGGCCCAGTTACTTTCAAAAGGATGGGAAGAGATTAAGGAATTAGAAGCGCAATATTTGCGATCGCCGACCCTAAAAAATGTCTACGGCCAAGAGTTAGGGGTGTTACCTGGAATGGATGGGGCCCTAGCTATGAATGCTTTACGAGAATACGAACAAAGCAAGGAGTATGATGTCATTGTCTATGACGGAGACAGTGCCTTAAACACCTTACGGATGTTTAGTATTCCAGAGATTATGAGTTGGTATGTTCGACGGTTTCGGGAGGTGTTAACGGAGTCTGATGTGGGTAAAGCGTTGGCCCCGTTTGTACAACCTATCACCAGTGCTATTTTAAATGTGTCCTGGAGTCCGGATGATCTTAAAAATACCCCAGCTAATGATATTTTACAGTCAGGAAAGGCTGCTTTAGCCGATGCTAATCGGGTGGCGGCTTATTTGGTCACCACAGAAGACGAGATGGCTATCGCCGCAGCTAAATATTTTTGGGGTGGGGCGCAACAAGTGGGTTTAACGGTTCGGGGTGTCATTGTTAACCAGGGTGAAACAACCGCTTTAGCCGAAGAATTTGACCCCTTAACCCTGTCTTCTTTCCCTAAACGTGAGGGGGATAACTGGCAACCCTTAATGGATGCGCTACCGCAATTTTTAGGGGACTCTCAAGCGCCTAAACCAGTGACCATTGATGTTACTAACCGTCAAGTCAAGGTATTTTTACCTGGATTTGAGAAAAAACAAGTCAAATTAACCCAGTATGGACCAGAGTTGACCGTGGAAGCCGGAGATCAACGCCGTAATATTGAATTACCCGGACCCTTAGCCGGACAATCGGTAAAAGGGGCAAAGTTTCAGAATCATTATTTGATTGTTTCTTTATAATAAGAAACATAAGAATATGAATAGTAATAGGTAATAAATTAACGATGACAGCACAGCATAAAAAGCAAGGGAAGAAACCTCAAATGATCTTGAGTCTCTTGCTGGCTATTTTCGGAATCGTTTCAGCTAAACTGCCTAGTCAAGCGGCTGAAACAGTTATCTTGAAATATAGTATTTTACGAGAATCGGTCTCCGTTGAAGAGTTAAGTCAATTGGCCGATACAGGAGAAGCGTCAAGATCCCTGAGAGCCTATCTTAAATTAGCAAATAAAGAGCCAGAAGAACTCAGGGCATTATTGAATAATAATGTCGATGTTGACCCGGTTTTCTTATCAAAAGTTCTCAATAGTTTTGCTGGTAGTATGGTTCTCGATCCTGTAGGAGAAGTGATTCATACCCCCTCAAAACGGGCTAACAGAGAATCCTTGAGAGGGGCGTTAGTGACCTCGGCCTTATCGGATAAAAATATACGCTTAATTGAAATCTTTGAGAACTATCCGACCGAAGAAATTCATGTAGACGGCGATCGCTTAGCGGAAATTTATCAAAGTATCGAAGGATTTGTCAGTAAAGTGCCTCGTCTTCCTTTTTAACCGTGAACTGTGATGGTTCAACCTAACCAATATTATAGGGGTCAACAGCCGTTGACCCCTACTATTTGTTACATACAAAAATGGGTAGGGGCATAATATATTATGCCCCTACACTCTATTTTATAAAGTCGCAAACTGATCTCAATATCTTGGCTTACGCAGCTTGAGCTTGTTTGTCTTTTTCGAGTAATTTGATAATAGAATTCTTTTCGAGTAGTCCTAAAACTCTTCCATTATCGCCTATGACTGTTAGTTGTTGTTGGGGATCATTTTCTAGCATTTTCACCACTTCTAACAGGGTTTCATTGGACTTAATCGTAATGATGTCTTTGACAGGTTCCATAACTTCAGAAACCGTCATCTCAGTCCAACTAGAGGTAGGAACTTTTTTCAATCCGTCTACTTTTAAAACCCCAGATAAGTTACCTTCTGTATTAACCACTAAGAACTTTCTCCACTGATTTTTCCCAATGACATAATCATTGACAAATTCACGAATGGTTAACTCACTAGAAACAATAGGACTATCAGGAATTACCGCGTCTTCTGCTGTATAACCATTGAGGGTTTCTTGTACCTGTGCAGACTGGGCAGAAACACCAGCATTTTGTAACAAGAAGAAACCAATTAATAGAGTCCAAAAGTTACCAAATTGGATCAGACCTAAAATGGATAAACCACCAACGGCAACCGCTAACCAGCCAAAGACTTGACCTACGCGACTGGCAAAAATAATCCCTTTATTAGGGTTCCCTGTAATCTTCCAGACCAAAGATTTTAAGATGTTTCCTCCATCCAAAGGGAGACCAGGAATTAAGTTAAATAATCCTAGCACTAAGTTAATAGAAGCTAACAGTTGAATAATGGCTTCAATGGGTGCCGGAAAAGCAACATTAAAAGCAACAATAAAGAGAATAGCAGCCAGTAATAGACTAACCACCGGTCCGGCTATTGCAACTAAAAAAGCCTCTAACGGACTGTCAGATTCTTTTTCTAAACTAGCCAATCCTCCAAACAAAAATAAAGTAATCGATTTAACATTAATTCCTTGAGAAATAGCCACAAAACTATGACCTAATTCGTGAGCCAATACAGAAGCAAATAATAAGATAGCAGCCACAAACCCTAAAATCCAAGGGACAACGCCATTCAATTCTTGAAAGTAGGCTAACTGTCCCCCATAACTAAACGTAACTAACCCCAATACTAAAAACCATGAGGGGTTAACATAAAAAGGAATACCAAATAAATTTCCAACTCTTATATTGTTATTCATATGAATAACCTCCTATCGTGTCAGCGATTTTATCTTACATCGCTGTTTCTTAATCCCATTGTAACGAAATGTAAAATTTAAAAAAATGAGAAGTTAGGGTGAAACCCGTCCTCAAAGGTTCGGTTTCTCACAAAACCATTTCTTAACGCCAGTCCACCCAAAACTATGAGCCTTTCAACCAGAATTTTTGCTAAGATAAAATCCTGAGATAATAAATAAAAGAATTGTTATAAGACTATGACCTATGTAACTTCTTCTGCTAGAGCAGAAATGAGTGAGCTAAGGCGGTTAAAAACATTACTGCCCCCAGAACTACAAAACTGGGTAATGGTAGAAGGGAGTACGGAAATCAATCCCCCTCTCATACGCTGTGAAGAATTGGGAAGAGACGAAGTAGAAATTCAAATCGACTTAGCTAAATGGGAAAATTTAGCCATAGACCAGCGAAATCTATTATTCTGGCACGAAGTCGCCCGTATTCAAAACGATACCATTCCCAGAGAAGGATGGGAAATGGCCGCCCTAGCTATTGGTTTAGGTGGGGCAGTGGGAGAACTTTGGGTACAAGATGGCTTGCTTCTCCTCTTAGCTTTGGCTTTATGTGGTATTTCTGGGTATCGACTCTGGCAGAAAAACAATGGAGAAAAAAAATTAAAAGAATCCATTGAAGCTGATGAGAAAGCTATTGCCTTAGCCACCCGTTTTGGTTATACTTTGCCCAACGCCTATAAAAGTCTTGGCAGTGCGTTCAAAACACTCATTGAACAGACCCCTAACCGTCGGCAACGGAAACAATATGAATCTCGTCTCCAAGCCCTCAGACGCAGCGCAAGCAAGGCAAAAGAAAAAATGCAGCAGGAAAAAGGAAAGCGTCCCCTGCGCTAATATCAATGGACTAATCCATAACAGGTGATGACTATCCAAACGCCAGACACCCCTTTTCCCATTGTTATTGTTGACAATTACCCTGTGATGAAAATGCCCAAACGCCTCACCGTATTAGAGGCAGTCCATTTCAAACAGGTGTGTCATCAATATTTGGCTTCAGGATCTCTCCCTAAGCAGCTAATTCTAGACTTCAGCGAAACTGAATTTATGGATAGTAGTGGGGTCGGGGCGTTAGTCCATAATTTTAAGGCCGCAAAAAGCCAAAATGTGTCTCTAATTCTCTATCAAACCCCTCCCCCAGTGATGGCGGTGTTATCTATGACGGGACTTGATGAGATTATCCCCATCACCGCCACCCTCGAAACTTATCAAACCCCCACTACCTCCATACAGCCCCCTGAAACCCACCCCTCTGTTCGTTGCTGGATAAAGCGAACCCTGGATATTGTGGGGGGGTCAGTGGGTTTATTAATTACGGGTGTTTTATTCATCCCCATCGCCATTACCATAAAATTAGATAGCCCAGGCCCAATCTTTTTCCAGCAAACCCGTTGTGGTTGGATGAGCAAACGCTTTAAGATTATTAAGTTTCGTTCCATGTGCGCTAATGCTGAAGCCCTCAAACAGAAGGTTCCCAACCAAGCACAAGGGGCGATCTTTAAAAATACCCATGACCCTCGTATTACAAAAATAGGGCGTTTTTTACGGCGTACTAGCTTAGACGAATTACCTCAATTTTGGAATGTTTTAAAAGGAGAAATGAGTTTAGTGGGAACCCGTCCCCCAACCCCAGACGAAGTGGAACGGTATGAAGTTCCCCAATGGCAACGCTTAAACGTTAAACCCGGTATGACAGGAGAGTGGCAAGTGTACGGGCGATCGCGGATTACGAATTTTGAACAGGTGATCGAATTAGATTTAAGATATCAAAAAAATTGGAGTCACTGGTACGATCTGCAACTGATCTTTAAGACTGTGTTGATTTTATTTAATAAGAATAGTGGTGCAGTCTAATAACGGCGATAAAAAACATCAGTCTTTACTTAAGCCTTTTCAACTGGTTGTTAAGACTGAAATCATAGCACTAGAAAGAATTTTAGTTTGGTTTGAATCCATTGCGAAAGCGTATTTATCCCCGAGAATCTTATGGGAATGTAAACTCGCTTTATCCGAAGGGTTTACCAATACGGTTTCTTTATGCTCACAATCATTTACCCCCCACCGTCCCGATTATTATTAACGTTAATTTTTATCAGACTTGGGTTGATATTCTAATTTGGAACCAAGGGCCGTTTTTTGATCTACAAGGAAAATTAGCTGAACTGACACAACAAAACATTGACCCGCTAGAATTAGAAAGCGATCGCGGTCTTTTTTTTATGGATAAATTAACCGACGAATTAGACTATATTCGGGTTGACGCTGATAGAAATTGTTTAAAAATGAGAAAGTTCTTAACAACTCATCGTTAATAATTCATAATTGTTTAAGGAAACGCTTGCCATGCTTGGCGAACTAAATCACTTAACCAGCGACGTTGGACTCTATCCAACAAGGGATCATCTTGTAAGACTTCGGCCGTTAACTCGTCTAAAGATTGTCCCTGAGAACGGGCAAGATTAATCACTCCAGTAATGGCAACGGCGATCATTTCCTCATCAACGGGCCGACTACGGAGGGCAAATATTTCTTCTGGACTCTCTGGAATGGGATAATGCATAAGGTTATTGTTAATTGTCTGAATCGATCACAAAATGTAAACTTTTCTTAAGCGTCTCTCAGAATACAGTAACGGAAAGTTTAGCTTACTTTCAACCGAATGAAACCTGCACTTTGGCTTAATTTTGATTTTCTTAACATATCGCAATGAAGGAAATTACTTATCTAGAAATTCCCAACCCCAACACCGATGAAGTTCGTCACTGGTTACAACAGCATTGGACTCCTCTAACCGGCAAAAAGAAGATTACACCAGATGGGGTTCGTTTACAAGGAATTTCTCCTGTTGCCCCATCCTTGTCACAAGAGACAGAATTATCGATCTTTGTCTGGTCCGTACAGCGAACCACCTATCTGAAAATTTTTCGTTGGGGACCTCAACCCTTTCCCTCACAAGCAAAGGTCTGTCTTCAGTTAGAAAATGAGATTAGAAAGGCATTTCCTCAACGATATCCTCAGTTACCAGAGTTAGATAGTTCTGCTTCCTCAATTTTTGAAGCCTTAGAACCTCATTACCCGAAAACAGTGCATTTTTTTCGGAAAATGCCCCAAGGAAACACGGATTTGCAACGGGTCTATTGGTGGGAAAAACGATGGCGAGAAGGGGTCAAAAATCCTCAACAACCCAAACAAGTTATTTTTCAACAAAATCAGCCCCCGACCCCTTCAACCACTACTTATGACCTAATTTATGTTGGCGGGGCTTTAGGGGTCATTCACGCTGCTGTCATGGCACAATTAGGCTATCGGGTTGTTCTAGTAGAACGGTTAGTGTTTGGACGGATGAACCGGGAATGGAATATTTCTCGATCTGAGTTTCAAAGTTTGATTGATTTGGGTTTATTTACAGTAGATGAATTTGAATCAATTATTGCCAAAGAATATATTGATGGATTTAATAAATTTTTTGATGGTAATAATCCGCCGCATTTAAAAGCCGATGTGTTACACACGCCCAAGGTTTTAAATATTGCCATTGATACCACGAAATTTCTTAAACTCTGTGGCGATAAATTAAAACAAGCGGGGGGAGAAATCTGGGAAAGAACGGAATTTATTAAAGGGAATATTGACCCAGAAGGAGTAACCGTTAACTTAGTTAATTTAGAAACAACAGAAACGAAAATAGTTCGAGGACGGTTATTAATTGATGCCATGGGGACGGCTTCCCCTATTGCTTGGCAATTAAATGGTCAGCGTACATTTGATAGTGTTTGTCCTACGGTTGGGGCGATTGTTGAAGGGTTTGCCCCTGAAGTTTGGGATCATCAATATGGGGATGTTTTAAACTCTCATGGTGATATTTCTCGGGGTAGACAATTGATTTGGGAATTGTTTCCAGGGGAAGGAGATGAATTAACGATTTATCTGTTTCATTATCATCAAGTTCATCCCGATAACCCCGGTTCTTTATTAGAAATGTATGAAGATTTCTTCAATATTTTGCCAGAATATCGTCGTTGTGATCCCGAACAATTGACGTGGAAAAAGCCAACCTTTGGTTATATTCCTGGTCATTTTAGTGGGAGTAAAAGCGATCGCAAGGTGGCTTTTGATCGATTGTTAGCCATTGGAGATGCAGCCTCCTTACAATCTCCCTTAATTTTTACAGGTTTTGGCTCCTTAGTCCGTAATTTAGACAAATTAACCTATCTATTAGATTTTTGTTTAAAACAGGATTTACTCAAGGCAGCGGATTTGAACCAAATTCGGGCTTATCAAAGTAATGTGGCAGTGACTTGGTTATTTTCTAAAGGAATGATGGTTCCTACCGGTAAAACCTTACCGCCACAGCGTATTAATGCCATGTTAAACACTTTCTTTGGTTTATTAGCTGATTCTCCCCCAGAGGTAGCCGATACGTTTATTAAGGATAAGACAACCTGGTTGATGTTTACCCGCCTTGCTTTAAAAGCAGCCAGAAAAAATCCTGCTTTATTGCTGTGGATTTGGGAAATGGCCGGAAATAAAGACTTAATTCGTTGGTTGGGGTCTTATTTTGACTTTACTGCTGATAGTTTGAAAAATCTCTTCTTTTCTTCCTGGTTTTCCCAAGCCTTGAAGCAACTGTCTGAGGGAACAAAACAACGATATCCTTCTCTGTGGTTGCGTTTATTGAGTTTTCAAAGGAATTTAACTTAAAGTGTCATAATATTTGCCTACACCCTACCCCCCATCTAAACTCAGTAGATCGAAAACTTACTGGTAAAAGGCTGCTGGGGAGCAGGGGGAAGGGGAGCGCCGGAGAAAATTTTGACTTAAATCAAGCCTTAATAAAGCTAAATTCTTATTTTTTAAAGTTTTTTAGATCGAAACTAAATAATACTAAGTTTTAAATCACTTTACTCGGTGTTTTTGCTCTCCCCTGCTCCTTACTCGCGCGTTCCCAAGGCGAATTCGATAGACTTCGTCCCTCTTCGAGTCCGCCGGGGTCGCTCGTCTCCCTTCTCCCTTGCAATCTAAACTAGGATCTTTGTGATCTACTGAAACTTTAACGTGAGCTTAAATGGGGTTCATTCACCGATTCTAAGGAAACCCCTTTGGTTTCAATGCCGAAGAAATAGGTGATCACAGCCGCCAGCAGACAACACACAGCTAAAAGAATCATCAGGGTTGAAACACCGATACTTTGTTTGAGAAGGGGAAGGGTAAAGGTCCCTAAAACCGCCCCAGATTTGGCGATCGCGGCTGCTAACCCGGCCCCACTGGCACGCAGGGCAGTGGGAAACACTTCCCCAGAAATGAGAAAAGTGGTGGAATTGGGTCCCATATTCATCAACAGATTAAAAATAACAAATCCTGAGAAGATTAACAGCAGATTCGGGTTAGTGGTTTGAGTGGGATCACCGGCCACCGCTAAAATAGACAAACCGATGGCCATACCGATAAATCCCATGATTTGTAAGGAAATCCGTCCTAAACGGTCCACTAAGATAACGGCAAGGATAAAACCAAGGATTAAAAATAAATCCACCACCGCCGAACCGGTGGCCGACGCTAGTTCACGGTTCAAAAAATTAGTTTCGTTGGAAAAGGCCAGGAAAGCGATAATACTGGGGGTAAACACTCCAATACCATAGGTGGCAATGTCTTGTAAGAACCAGGGAACGGAGGCAAAAACAGTATTGCGCCAGTATTTAGTAGAAAATAAGGCTCCGTAGTTTAAATCCGTATCTTGTGGTTCGGGTTCCGTTTCTGGGGTAATCATGACTGGTTCATTCAACAGTTGTGAGGCGGCCTCGGAGGCTGCTTTGTAGTCTCCTTTAGCAATGTAATAACGGGGACTCTCCAGTAAAAATTGAAACCTGAGAATAGCAACCAGAATGGCCAACCCTAAACCGACTCCTAACATCCAACGCCAAGCATACTGTACCGCCGGTAAAATAGAATCGGGATAAAGGTATTCAAACAGGGCAATCACAATAATGCCAGTCATTGCCCCTAAAAAGGACCCAATGGCTTGAAAAGTAAACGCACCAATCACCATCCTTCCTCGCAAGCGAGAAGGCACATTTTCCGTAATATAGGCCACGCTGATGGGATAATCTGCCCCAATACCCACCCCAACGAGAAAACGAAAGAAAATTAACGATTCAGCATTCCACGCTAAAGCGGTTCCGGCACTGGCTAAAATAAAAATGGCCAGATCGACGATTAACATCTTTTGACGACCAATTTTATCGGTAATGGGGCCGAGGGTTAAAGAACCCAATAAAGCTCCTGCGATCGCAGCCACTGCCACCGCCCCGGTTTCCACAGAGGTTAAGTGAAAATCTTGTTTGAGAAAGGGTAAGGCAATGCCGATGACGAAAAAATCAAAGCCATCTAAGGCAATTAAACCGGCTGCTAATATCCACAGTAACCACATTTCTAAGGTTAAGGGAGAATTGTCTAGTTTTTCTTCAAAGGTCATTTTTATTTTTCAAAAGATTGAGGGTTTATTATAATCTTAATAATTGAGCGATCGCAGGTAATAATTGATTACATTCTTGCACAAATTTTGTTGCTTTAGGTAAGTTGGATGTAATTCCTATTAAGGCATTTTTTGAGAGTTTAGCTAATTTTTTAAATTGACTATCCTCTGGTTTATTAGCTGATTGCGCTAAACTTTCAACGGCTTCTAATGCTTCAACTTTATGGACATCTTTGAGATTTTCTTCTGTTTCTATGGCTTTTTGTAGTTGACTTAATAGCTCTTTTATGGTTGCTTGTCCTTCTTTATAATTATCAGGAAGTTGTTGGATATGATTAGAAACTTGTTCGCTAATATCTCGTAAATTAACCGTAGATTGATTAGGGTGCATGTCTTTTGTGTTAAGGGGTTGGCTATTGTCTGAACTATTATTCATTAGTTTATTATCGATAATATTGTTTACATTCGGTTGATGGTTTAAAGCTAGTTTAACAATTTTTGTAATCTATTTAGTTATTTCTTTATTCTTTTCTCAACGACGACTTAAAGATTAGCTTTCTTTCTCAGTTAAAATTAAACGAATACTAAGAGCGATCGCAATGATTGAAATAGGAATCACTAAAACATTCCAAGTTAAAATTTTAATGGTTTCTGATTCTAAAATCCCCTTAATAAAAACCACCGTTAATAAGACAACTAATATCTCTAACAAAGTCTTTTTTAGGTTAGTAATACTATTAACACGCAACCAACTTGCATAATTAACTAAATCATCTTTAGCTCCCAGAAATAAAGAATAAATTCCCCAAGCAAAATATAACAAAGCTAAAGCAACTAAAAAATCATCCAATGCTTCTAATAAATCAACAATTATAATAATACTTGATTCTACTTGTCCTCTTGCCACTTCATTGCCTGTTGCCACTCTGATAAACACTTTGACGGTGTCTACTGTTCCTAACCCAAACATAAATATGGCACTAATAAGAGAAGAGGCGATGGCTAAAATACTACTAAAACGACTCCACTTGATTATTTTGAGGAGAAGATCGGTTTTTGGGGGTTCTGATGTTGACATAGTTATGGGTTAAAAATTTTTGACGATCTCTGATATATCTTACATTAAACTCATATCTTGCACCTTCGATATCCTCCAACCCCCCTATACCCCCCTTTGAAAGGGGGGATAGTAATGGTGTTTTATTTTGATGGCTTATGATTCAAAATTGATTATATTTTCATCATTATTAAGTTTATTTGTAAGGCGTGCAAAAGTAAAAGGATGATTCAGTGCCTAAAAATGAAAGGTTGCTGAAACAAAAGGTCCGTTTAGATTTTCTTCAAATCTAAAGTCATTATCATTGCCAGTTTTATAGTCGATCTCATAGAAATGATAACCGAGTTGTAATGAAATTTGTTGATGAATCCACCAATCTAACCCAAACAATAAGTTCCAACTAATATCTGTTTCTCCTGCTAGTCCAAACCCCGAAGCATCACCTCTTAACCAAAAAGTAATGGGGTCTGAGATTTGGATACCGAATTTTCCTCCTAATAAGGGTTCAAACCAAGTCCGTCCTCGCTCAAACTTTCGTTGAACCGTACCCTGAATATTGATTAAAGAACTCGATAGCTCAAACCTATTAATTGTATCAATTTCAATACTAATATCATTGAGGCGAACCCCGACGATGGGTTGAAACCAAATCAAAGGAAAATTGCGATTAGAAGGTTCTTTCGGCAATTCATGAGAAGGAAGATCCCCAATATGATAACTAAGGGCAAAATCATAAATTCCTTGATCAAATTGTAAACTTGCTCCGATGGTTGCTTCAAGTTGTTGAGGTTGTTGATTTTCTAGAAAGTCTTGAATTTGGTTAACTGCTTGAATTTCTCGATCTAATAATACTTTTGCTTGCTCAAGTTGATTATCGAGATTTTGCAAAGTTTCACTATCTTGTTGCGAGCGCAGTTCTTTAACTCGTTGACTAACACGCTCTAAATTATCTCTGGTTTGTATTAATTTTTGTTCAATTTGATTAACATCGGTAAGTCTATTTAACTCTTTAATTTGGTTATTTAAGTCTTGTAAATCGTCAATAATAGGTAAATCTTGAACCCTCAAAGAAATAATGTTTTCTAATGATTCAATATCATTAATTCCCAGTTCTCTCACCAGGTCAATTTGTGATTCAATGGCCTTTAAATCTTCAATTTTAACTAAAAGTTCCTCTAATTTTTGCTCATCTGTAATCACTCTATCATCTAGTAACGTTTTCACTTCTTCTAGCTTAGATTCAAGGTTTTGTAAAGCTACGCTGTCTTCCCTATTTCGTAATTCTGTGACTCTTGTACTAAGGTTGTCTAAATTATTTCTAGTTTGTCTTAATGCTTGTCCTACTTGTTCAATACTACTAAATTCATTTTCTAATTGATTTAAGTTTTGAAAATCAAGGTCAAGAAACTCTTGAAATTGTTCAGTATTGATATTATTAATAAAGTTTATTCTTAAATCTTCTATAGTTGCAATTTGTGATTCGAGGTTTTGTAAATTTTCTACTTTTGTTTCTAATACTTCTATAGTTTGACGACCTGTAATTACTTTATCTTCAAATTCTTGGAATCTAATTTGTAATTCCTGAAGTTTTTGGGTATCTTCCGAAACAACAACTTTTAAATCTTGAACTTGACGTTCCAAATTTTGAAAAGGTTGAGCATCTCTTACTTGTTGAATATTATTAGCGACTTGAATTTCTTGATCAATGACATTAACCACTTCTTGTAGTCTAGTATTAATTCCCCTATTTAATAGAAAGTTTAAAACATTAATAGGATTAGGATTTCTCGAACGAGATATTTGCAGATTACCAATATCTTGTAAACTAGCAAAATAACCATCAATAATAAATCCCCAACGACCGTTCCAACCTTCAAAACGACCGCTTGCAGTTGCTCTTAATGTATCTAATAATTCCCCTAAACTTAAATGATAACTAACCGTTTCTCCCCTCGCTGAAACCGTTCCATAGGTATTAACGGGAATGGTTGCATAAGGTTGTAATTTAAAATGCCATCGGTTATCTTCAACGGTTTGAGTTGTTTCTATAACAGGTAAATCTTGTGACAACTTAGGTGAAGTTTCTGGAAGATTTAAAGAAGAATCAGAGTTGTTATCTGAGAATATTTTTAAGGGTTTAGGATTTGAAATTTCTATCAAATCTGCGGCACAATTACTGGTCGCTTTTATTTCCTTTTCCTTCTCTTTAGTAGATGATATATTAGGCGTAACAGTGTTAGTTAAAGGCGTAAATGTAAGACAAGAAGATGTTGTCTCAACTTGGTTAGAATTAACTGTATTTTCTAAAATAGTAAAACTATCTTTTTCAACTTCGGTAGCTAAATGTCGCTCTTCTATAACGAATAAAGTTGATGGTTCATCTAAAATGTCTTGGTCGGTTTTAGTTATTACTGGGTTGGCTTGTACATTTGCGGAAAACAAATAACAACTAACTAAAATAGTCCCCTGTATTATAGCTTTTAAATAAGCAAGTTTTAAAATTTTGTGTAACATAGTTTGTCGGAGAAAGTTAAAGTTATTTTTAAAAAAAGACCAGAAAACAGGATTTTTAAAACAGACAATAGATTTGCGTATTAGTCAGTTTTTAGATAATTTCTTATTAATTTTTAACTTATTATCCGCACTCTATAGAAGTTACTCGTTCCCGTTCTCTATCTTACCTAACTTTTTTCCAACTTAAGTGAAATTAAGTCAGTATTCTTACTGTTTTTATCGACTATTATCAGCTTGAATCATGGATTGAAGTTGACTTTTCACGTCTTCAACGTAATTTTCGTGGGTAGCAACACCATAATTATTACTAAGAACGCAGGCTTTAATTGCTGCTTGTACAATGTCTGAGGAAAGTCCTCGTTATCTCAGCATTTTGTATAAAACCTTTATTTATACTGTAGCCGTTTTGATACTGGGAATAATTGAACATTTGCTTCATGCTTATCATCAAACTAAATCCCTTATTCCTGCTTTTAAAAGTTTTATCGGTTCAGAAAATATCTATCAAGTTTTAGCCGTCACATTGTGCATATTAATTGTTTTTTTAATACACAATATTTTTAAAGAACTTGAGATTTATTTAGGAAAAGAAAATGTTCACCAATTTTTCTTTGCTCTCCCTGAGTCTAGAATCAAAAATCCCACGATTCCTAGTAAAAAATCTTAAATGAGGTTAAATTTGCGGACAATTATGGCCCGACAGTAGGTAAAACAGCAAAAAGATTCTGTGATTTCTAAGATGAATCAATCTCCTATCAACTCAGAAAACCCTAAACCGCTTAATAATAATGACTTAGCCGCAGATCGGACTGAATTGGCTAAATACCGTAGCCGTGCTGCCGCAGATCGTACCCTAATGGCTTGGATACGTACTTCCCTCTCCTTAATTGGCTTTGGTTTTGGCATTCCCACCATTGTTAAAGCGATTGAAAGTACCCATTTACGTCCTCATATTAATCCTATTCGATTCTCGGTGATTGTGGGATTAGCCTTTATTAGCATAGGAATGCTTGGGATGGGGTTAGGGTTAAGAATTACTCAAACAAATTGAAAGCGATCGCTATACTTACCAAGGTTTTCACAGTGCGGAAATTGTGGGAATTGCTTTGTTAATGATTGGTTTAGTCAGTTTTATCGGAGTTGTTGTTAAATCCCTCGATTTTTAACCTGATTTGCTCCTCATTAACAGCCAATTTTTCTTTTTAATCAAAAACATAAGGTTTTATGACCATGACCCCTTTATCAGAAGACCAAGCATTTCAACTGGGCGTTGAAGCCTATATCTTTGGTTATCCTTTAATTTTAATGGAGATTACCAAAGCAATCACAACGGCCGTCTCTTCCTCCCAAGGATTTAAAGCCCCGATTAACCAATTTGCCCACCTAAAAGCCTTTCCTGATGCTTCCTTTACAGCAGTGGTGAGTCCCAATGCAGATACTTTATATTCCTCTGCTTGGCTTGAGCTTTCGGCTGAACCCATCGTTTTGAGTGTTCCCGATACAGGAGGGCGTTACTATTTAATGCCCATGCTAGACGCTTGGACAAATATTTTTGCTTCCCCCGGTAAACGGACAACAGGGACAGAAAAAGGGAATTTTGCTATTTTACCGCCGAATTGGACGGGAGAACTTCCTGAAGGAGTCCAAAAGATTCAATCACCAACCTCGATGGTTTGGATAATTGGACGAACACAGACGAACGGAAAAGCCGATTATGAGGCAGTTCACGCCATCCAAGACCAATATCAGCTAACACCGTTAAGTCAATGGGGTAAATCTTATCAACCGCCCACTAATGTCCCCATTGCGGGGGGAATTGATACCCAAACCCCTCCCGTTGAACAGGTCAAAAACCTCGATGCGGCTTCCTTTTTCACTCGAATGTGTGCTTTGATGACAGCGAATCCTCCGGCGGCTCAAGATCAAGAAATAGTGAAAAAATTAGCAGAAATTGGGTTAATACCCAGTGAAAATTTTGATTTTCAAGCACTTGATCCCGTAATCATCAAAGGACTTGAGCGTAGTATTTCTGTTGCCTATGAACAAGTTGTCAAAGCCGGTCAAACCCCTAAAGCAGAGGTAAAAAATAACTGGTTAATGACTTATGACTTGGGAAGCTACGGAACAGACTATTTACACCGTGCAGGGGTTGCCTGGGTTGGATTAGGGGCAAATGTACCCGAAGATGCCATGTATCCCTTGACACGAGTGGATGAGGAAGGCCACCCCTTGAGTGGGGAACATGATTATGTCATTCATTTTGAACCCCAAGAAATCCCCCCTGTTAATGCCTTTTGGTCGATTACGATGTACAATAACCAACAATTTTTTGTCGATAATCCTCTTAACCGTTATGCCATCGGCGATCGCGATGGTTTGAACTTTAATGACGATGGTTCTCTCGATATTTTCATCTCCCATGAGTCTCCTGGAGAAAATAAGGAAGGGAACTGGTTGCCCTCACCCTCAGATGATTTCAATCTCATTATGAGACTATACGCCCCTAAAGCACCTGTCTTAGAGAAAATCTGGTCGCCTCCCTTAGTTAAGGGTGTTTCCTAGTCATACTTACTGAAAATTCATCAAAAATAATGAGTATAGAGAAATTGTCAAACTATGTCTAGTTTATGGAAAAAATCTCTTCTTTTCTCCTTAGTCAGTGTTAGTTTACTGGCTATTCCCCAGAGAATAACCGCCCAAACAAAGAGTGAAATTGAACCTCAAGCGATCGCCTTAATCAAGTCCATGAGCGATCGCCTAACGGCTACCGATTCAATGACTTTTACTGCCGTCAGTACCTACGAAAGTCCCAGTCGCCTTGGCCCGCCTCTGATTTACACAACAATTTCTGAAGTTACAGTACAACGACCCAATCAATTAAAAGTGATTACCCCTGGAGATGGGCCAGCTAACGAATTTTATTACGATGGTCAGACAATCACTGCCTACTCTCCTGCTGAAAATCTGGTGGCGGTGGCTGATGCGCCAGCAACCCTTGATGCTGCCTTAAAATTAGCCTATGATTCTGCGGCCATCTATTTTCCTTTCACTGATGTCATTGTTAGCAATCCCTATCAAGATATCAGAGAAGGACTACAAATTGCCTTTGTTGTAGGTCAATCTAGCGTGGTGGGGGGAACCACAACGGATATTGTCGCGGTGGCCAATGACAGTATTTTTGCCCAAATTTGGATCGGGGCTGAAGATAAGCTACCTCGCATGATTCGGGCTGTCTATCGAGATGATCCTTCAAGACTACGGCATCAAGTGGAGTTTTCTGATTGGCAGCTAGATATTCCGGTTTCTGCGGGGGATTTTACCTCTTCCGAAGCAAAAAAGGCTACCACCATTCCTTTTGCACCCCCTGAACCCCCAAATTCTACTTCCACGGATACAACATCACCCACTCAATCTGAATAGGAGAATTAATAATGAAAACCTTAGTGATTAGCTTGATTACGCTTCTTTCTATGACTCTTACTTGCGATCCCTCTGCTGCTTTCTTCCACGCAGGAGCTAGAGGTGGTAGAGTCTCAGGAGGCGGTGGCTCTTGGAGTGGTACTGGATTTCGAGGTGGCACCGCTTCAGGGGGCGGTGGTTCCTGGAGTGGTACCGGAGCTAGGGGTGGCACAGCCTCAGGGGGTGATGGCTCTTGGAGTGGTACCGGAGCTAGGGGTGGCACAGCCTCAGGGGGTGATGGCTCTTGGCGTGCTACGAGTCCTTATGGAACCACTGTTAACGGGGGCGTTGGGTATGGCGATTATCATGGTGGAACCTACTCTACTTATCATCCCCCTGCTGTGGTCAATCACTACGGCTCTGATTGTTATAATTGCGGTGGTTGGGCGGCGGCAGGAGCAGCCGCCGCCGGGGCAGCGATCGGAGCAGCTAGTGCCACAGCAACCAATAATTCTGCACCCGAAGAGACATCTGGAAGTGCTTATACTGTAGGGGCTATCTATCCCAGTCTTCCGTCAGGATGTGTCTCTAGTCAATCTGATGGAGAAAATTTTTATAATTGCAACGGAACTTGGTTTAGTCCAGCAGCCGGGGCTAATGGTGTTTACTATCGTGTCGTTCCTGCTCCGTAATCTTTTTTGTTTGATCAATTTTTGTAACCAAGTGAGTTTAACTAGCTTTCTAAGCTTAAACTCACTTTAATTATTAATCTTTTACGATTTAGCAATATTAACATGATTAATTTAACTCAAAGATTCGGATTGACTTTAGGACTAGGAATACTATCACTGTTGCCATCTTTCCCAATTTTAGCAGCAGAAAAAATCACATTTTCTATTGCCCCATTAGGAGAATTTGATGTTTCTGTGGACAGTTTAGTAGTTTTTGCTAAAGATGGAACAATAACACCTGACTTTGCTTTCTATACTAAGCATTTCACCCCTGAAGAATTGACAAAATTCAGGGCTTTACTCAATAAATCGTTCCCTTTAAATGAAGTAGAAGCATTTGAGTTTTTTAACACCAATTTCGGCAAAGAAATTGTCAGCCAACTGAGTCGAGCAATTAAAAGTCCATCTGATCAAAGTGAACCTTTTTTACAGGGAGCTATTTTACTAGCAGCTGCCAATCCAGATGGATTGAAAATTATTAATGTTATTAAAAATTACGATAGTTCAACCGTCGCTGTTAATTTAGAAACGATTCGTAATACGATTAATGAAGCTGATCACTTATATCAATCAACAGAACGTATTTTTAATTGGTTAGATCGTCAAATTGAAACAGACACATCAACTGCTTCTTCTGTTAACTTATCTGACTTATCTAAAGCTGGAAAAATCACCTGGACATCAGAAACCATAACCATTCCTCGTCCTAATGAAGATCCCTTAACTATCTTCGTTTATGTACCTCAAAATCTGTCTAAACCTGCCCCGACAATCGTTATTACCCCTGGCTTAAATTCTGATTTTCAAGGTTTACGCTATGCAGCCGAACATTTAGCTTCTCATGGCTTCGCTACTGTAGGAATTGACTTTCCTGAAAGTGATACTGAAAGAATGAAAGATGCCTTAGCAGGGTTAGATACATTTCCCACTCCTAATGCTTGGATGGATCAGCCAAAAGATGTTACTTTAGCTTTAGATACCCTAGAACAAAAAATGCAATCAGATCCCAATTTTCAGGGTAAATTAGACCTTAAAAATGTCGGGATTTTGGGTCAATCTTTAGGGGGATATACCGCAACAGCAACCGGTGGGGCTAATGTTCAATGGGAGTATTTAATTAAAGAATGTGCTAAGTTGAATAATCCCGATGTAATTAACTTAAATCCCGCCTTACTTTGGCAATGTAAAGGAATAACAAATGCTCCTCCGTTGCCAGAACTTCAAGATCCAAGAATCAAAGCTGTTATTGCTATTAATCCTGTGACTAATCCCGCTTTTGGCAATCAAGGCATTAATGAAATCTCGGTTCCAATGATGTTTATTGCTGGAAGTGCGGATATTTTTGCTCCTTCTTTACCTGAGCAAATTACTCCTTTTTCTAATGTTAATAAGGAAGATAAATATTTGATTTTAGTTCAGAATGGTACTCACTTATCCTTCTTACAAGGAACGGAGCAATTACCTGATTTTCTTGTGGGAGAAGGACAAGATTTAGCTTATAATTATCTGAGAAGTATTAGTCTAGCCTTCTTTAATTTTTATTTGAATCAACAACAGGAATTTGAGCCTTATTTAACGGATGCTGCTGCACAGCAAATGGGACAAAATCCTCTCCCTCTTCATTTAATTAAGTCTTTGACCCAAGAGCAATTAAATGAAGCCTTGAAACCAACTAATTAAACCTGTTTAGTCTAATACTTTTTTAAACTGACATCTTGCACGCCTTACAAAATAACTTGATGGCTAAAAAAAAGACAGTCAATGCTCAAGCAGTTACCCTTAAAATAAGATACTTTTGCCTGTCTTGGTGAGCGTTCCCTTGCGCAGATGCGAAGGCGCGGGGTCTCACCGCTCTTGCCTCTTGCCTTTTGCCTACCCCCCCTGCCCCTACCCCCCCTGCCCCCCTTTGAAAGGGGGGTGTGGGGGGGTGTGGGGGGGTGTGGGGGGTTTAATCGAAGGTGCAAGATATGAGTAAAAGTATGTGATACCTATTAGAGAAACTTAAGACAAAACAATTTTGGAAAAAATTAAATTCATACTGCTTATGATTACTTTCACTTAATAAAAAACTTTTATGCTAGATATATTAACTAATTCTTATTTAATTCTTCTGCTGACTGTTATTAGTATTGTAATTGCGATTGTTAGTGAAAATACAGTGCAATTGCTATCTGTCAATCTTCTTTTTTTACTAACGATGTCTTTAATTAGTTTGCGAGGCTTTTACAAGCACCGTCATATTTATTCTAATCGCAGCCTTCAGATTTTATTGGTCTTAATTTTAACGGCTTTAATTGCAGATTTTTTTATGTATTTTAGTTGGTTTCCTGATTTTAAAAATTTTTTTCTGATTTATACTGGGTTGATTAAAATTAGCATATTTGGATACGGTTGGCTTACTTTAGTTAAGATACTGGCACACAGGCAAACAGTGACTAACCAAACTATTGTTTTAGCAATTACTGCTTATCTTTTTATTGGAATCATTTGGTCATTCATCTATTACACGATTTGGCAGATTAATCCTCAATCTTTTCACATTGATGTTTCTAGGGAATATGAACTCAAACCCTGGAATTTAGCCATGTATTTTAGTTTAATTACCTTAACAACAGTTGGTTATGGAGATATTTTTCCCATAGGTAAATGGGTCATGGTTTTGTCTAACTTTGAAGCCATGGCAGGGGCGATTTATTTGACCGTAATCGTGGCTAGATTAGTGTCTTCATATAGCACCTCTGATGAGAATTAAAACATTAACTGGATTGTTCTCCCTGAATACGTCTTAAGTTTCGCTTCAGAAGCACGCTGTAAATTGGCTCTCCCCCCAAAGCATGAGCCGTAATAGTAGAAGTTAAACAGGTCACTAACAAAGGCAAAATTAACAAATAATTATCTGTCATCTCAATGGTTAACACAATTGCCGTCAAAGGAGCGCGCACAGTAGCAGCGACCAATGCCCCCATTCCGGCCACAGCAAAAGCATCTGGTTCGGGAAGTAGAAAAGGAAACTCAAACCAATCATGAACTTGCTGAGTAGCCCCCATACTGAAGGTCGTGGCCAGGGCAAGCATGGGTGCAAAGATACCGCCAGGGGCCCCACAACCGTAGCAGAACATCGTTAGTCCAAAACGAAGCAAAAACAGCGAAAGTAAGACATAGCCAGGTGCTTCATTTCTAAACGCCCAAAAAATTGTCTCATCACCACCTCCAATAATTGGAGGATATAACCAACTCAGGAAACCGATCGCAGCACCGACATATAAACCAGTAACCAGATAGGACAAACCTCTTTGGTTGGAAAACCAGTCAAGGGTGCGAAAGAGACACAAATTAAACACATAACCGATGATTCCTAAACAGATACCTAAGAGAGCAAAGCCTAAAAGTGAAACCAAGGGGGGTGCCTCGAATTTAGTAATCTTAATATCAGCACCTTGACCGAGGAAAACTCTTACGACAATAGTTGCCATCACTGAGGCCAGTGCCACTGCCCGATAGGAACTAATGCGATCTTTAAAGTTAGGACGCATTTCTTCGTTAACAAACAAAATACCAGCCAGGGGTGCATTAAAAGCACTCGCCAGTCCTGCTCCTGCCCCGGCAGCCACTAGGATCTTAATCTGTTCTCCCGAACTACGAAAGTAACTGCCCACCATCTTGCCAATGCTTCCTCCCATTTGAATGGTTGGGCCTTCTCGCCCTAATACCATGCCACTACCCAGAGCTAATAGTCCCCCCAAAAACTTAACAGGGAGAACCCATTGCCAGCGTATAGGGAGAAGTCCATCGAGAAACCCTTCAATTTGAGGAATGCCACTCCCTCCAGTTTCAGGGGCTAATCGACGCATCAACCCAAAGGCTAAATAGACCATGATGGCTGAGAGTACGGTTGGCACTAACCAGTTTAAGACAGCATCATTTTTGACCAACTGTAGTAAATATTTTCTTCCTTGGATCACTTGAGAGACAGCTACTTGAAATAAAGTCCCCACTCCTCCTGTTAAAATACCCACTAAGGCTGCCCACAGGAGAAGCTTAATCTTGAGCTTTTGTTTTGCCTCCAACAAAGCTTGGGGCATGAGCCTCGAACTGACCTGACTAATTTTTTCTCGGTTTTCCATTCTTCAAAACAATTAGGTTAATAACTAAGGTGACGGCAACATTATGATTCAATTTGTGGCAAACTTATAAGTAAAGTTACAATTTCCCTCAAAGACACCAAACACCTGGGAGTGTACATTACCCATAACTTTACCCCGTAGCAAAATTGCTATTCACAGAGTTAGTTAATGAGCTAACCTAGAAAGAAGTGTAATTTAAAAATGTGTAACCCATAGGTATATTTATCCTATGGGTTGCTTATTTAGCCATAAAGTGGACGATAAGGAAGGAATGTCTAGCAACGGCGATCGCTTTGAGATCAAATTTTGGGGAGTTCGAGGTAGTATCCCCTGTCCCGGAACCCAAACTGTCCGTTATGGGGGGAATACCTCCTGTGTGGAAATGCGTGTCGGTCAAGAAAGATTGATCTTTGATGGAGGAACCGGACTTCGCATCTTAGGGGAATCTTTGTTATCAGAAATGCCAGTGACGGGTCATTTATTTTTTACCCATTCCCATTGGGATCATATTCAAGGGTTTCCTTTTTTTGCTCCTGCTTTTATTCCTGGTAATAAGTTTCATATTTATGGTTTACCAGCCCCTAATGGAGCAACCATTAAACAGCGTCTACATGATCAAATGTTACACCCTAATTTTCCAGTTCCTTTGCAAATTATGCAAGCTAATTTGGAATTTTACGATCTTGAAGCCAGGGAAATTATTAACATTAATGATGTCACCATAGAAACGGGAAAATTAAATCATCCTGGGGAAGCTTTAGGCTATCGGGTAACTTATCAAGATTTAACCGGGGTTTATATTACAGATACAGAACATTTTCCCAATCATTTAGATCACAATGTTCTCCATCTAGCTAGAAATGCAGAGGTATTAATTATTGATACCACTTATACGGATGAAGAATACTATGATCCAAAATCAAGTAAAGTGGGTTGGGGTCATTCGACTTGGCAAGAAGCAGTAAAAATAGCTCAGGTGGCTAATGTTAAAAAATTAGTTTTATTTCATCATGATCCTTCTCATCATGACGATTTCTTAGACAACATTAAACGACAAGTTCAACAAGTTTTTTCTAACGCTATTTTAGCGAAAGAAGGTTTAACGATTGATTTAACGCAATTTGCAAGTCATTAAAGTACACTCTAGGTAATTCTAAATTCTACATTCTTAAGTTCTACATTCTGATTGACTGTTTCAACCGTTGGTTAATAAGCTAACATAAACATAGGAAAAGGAATGACCTATCAAATCAAGCTACTGATGGGTTACATAAGGGAGAAGCAATGAATTACGATGAACAATTAGAAATTCTTATTAACGAAGCCCCTCAACAAGGGGTTCCTATTCCGGTGATGGAAAAAGCTGTGGCCCCAACCCTCAAATTTTTTGCCAGTCAGCTACAACACGAAAAATATTATGTTTTACATGGCAAAAATCGCTCTTGGTTAGTGACAACCTTAAGTAATCGTAAAAACCCCAAGGAAGAAAAGCGGGTAATTTATGCTTTTGCGACTAAGAAAGATGCTGAAACCTTTCAAGGTAT
>NZ_PRLH01000187.1 GCF_003013815.1 Cyanothece sp. BG0011
GATGGGCTGCCGACTGGAAAATGAGTAAGGGTACGTCTTTAAATTGGATGGATATCTCGGAAACTTTTTTGGGTAGCCGTTTTCCGGTTCTCAGATAGAAGGGGACTCCTTTCCACCGCCAGTTATCTACCATCAGTTTCATGGCCACATAGGTAGGAGTCGAGGAGTTTTCCCCTACGCCGGGTTCTTCTAAATAGCCGGGAACCTGCTTCCCTTTCATCCATCCTGCTTTGTATTGTCCTCTAATAGCTGATTTTTCGAGGTTATTAACGTCAAAAAGATGGGTGGCTTGTAAGACCTTCACTTTTTCGTTACGAATGCTATCGGCGTTTAAGGCATAGGGGGGTTCCATAGCGGTGAGGCAGAATAGCTGCATGAGGTGGTTTTGCAGCATATCTCGCAAGGCCCCGGAGGTATCGTAATAACCGGCTCTATCTTCAACTCCGACAGTTTCGGCTACGGTTATTTGGACGTGATCAACAAATTGACGGTTCCATAGGGGTTCAAAAATAGCGTTAGCAAAGCGGAACACTAATAAGTTTTGAACGGTTTCTTTACCGAGATAGTGGTCAATACGATAAACCTGTTCTTCTTTACAGACATTCTGTACAATGCGGTTGAGAACTTGGGCCGAACTTAAGTCTTTTCCAAAGGGTTTCTCGATGACGATACGGTGTTTCATGGGGTCGCTTAACATTCCTGCAGCCCCTAACTGTTTAATTCCTGGGGGGAAAAACTTAGGAGAAACAGAAAGGTAGAAAACACGATTACCTCTAGTGCCGCGTTTTCCGTCTAATTCTTCTAAAAAGCCTTTTAATTTTTGATAACTCTCAGGATCATCCATATTGCCTGAGCAATAATATAATCCTTCGGCGAAATCCTTCCATAATTCTTCGTTTCCAATGCCGTCGGAAAATTCTTCAATGCCCTCACGCATTTGTTCTCTAAAATAGTCATGGCTCCAGTCTCTACGGGCAACCCCAACCACGGTTAATTCTGGGGGGAGTCGCCGTTCCTGTTTCATCTTGTAGAGTGCCGGAACGAGTTTACGTTGAGTGAGGTCGCCGGATGCTCCAAAAATGACAAGTATTAAGGGTTCTGGGGTTCTTTCTTGGCGCAGTCCAACGCGAAATGGGTTTTCTAACAGCGTTACCATAAGCTTCTTCTTGGCTCCTTCGATAGTCTCTAGTTTAACGAGAACTTTTTTGAAGATAGGTAAGTTATTACACAAAATTAAGCTTTGCAGAAAGAGACGGGACAAAAGAAAATAGCCAATGAGATTTTATTAACGGTTTCAAATTAGACAATTTTTGTAAATTTTAGTCAGTCTGAGTAACAATTAAAAGATTTTAGCTAAACAGTTATGTTAGATTTAAAGAGGGTTCAAAACTATATTATTTAACCAGCTTAATCTTTTAAGATTAAGGGAATTATTTTGTTGTATTTTATATGTATTAATTATAATGAAAATCAAAGAATTAATAGAAATTAAGTTAGAGAAACTTTATCAAAGTGAATCCGCCGATATTTTAACCCGTATGGGAGAGCTATTAGAGCCAGAAATATCAGCTATTGTCTCACAATTTTATACTGAATTATTAGAAATCCCTGAAACCGAAGCTTTCATCAAACATAGTTTAGTTGATAAAAATCTTAAACAACATTTAACCCATTGGATTAAGGCTTTATTTAACCCTCATAATGAAGCAGAAATCAAAGCAATGATCAAACGACAAAAAAGAGTCGGATTGGTTCATGCTAATATTAATGTCAATTTTAATTATTTTACCTATGGGATTAGTATTTTAAAGCGAGAGATTTATAGTCGTCTTCATGAGTTTCTCAAGACAGAAGAGGATATTACTCAAGCTTTTTTAGTCTTAGGACAAGTGTTTGATATTTTAGTCTCAATTATTTCTGAAGCTTATGTATCTAATGAAGTGATTCATGAAACTAATGAACTTTCTTTGAAGATGAAAGGAATTAGCCCAAATACTGCCATTGAATGTGAAAGATTACGAGGTTTATTATTAGATTGGTTACGAAATACTTTAACCTTTCTCTATCAAAATCCTGATATACATCTAGACTCTTTACCCAAATTACAATCTTCTAATTTTGGTCTTTGGGTGGTTTATAAAGCTGATTTTATTGGATATCAATTAGATTTTGCATCGGATTTAAAACAACAAATTTTAGACATCGACCATGCCCTATTTATAGCTGCAAAATCTAAAATAGAAGGAAAGGAAAACCAGTTTTTTGATAATATTGTTGCCCTCAATGATGCCGTCACCAAAACCTCTTGGTTTATTTCTTCTTTAATAGAAAAAGTGTTAGAATTAGACACAGGAATGGATGCGTTAACCCGTGTCTTTAATCGCCGCTATTTACCTACTATTTTACGTCGTCAAACAGAGATTTGTCGCCAACAAAAACTTCCTTATGCCATGTTAGCTATTGATATTGATCATTTTAAACAAATAAATGATACTTATCAACATAAAGCCGGGGATTTAGTGCTTAAACAATTTGCAGAATTATTATTAGGAACAGTGCGAGAAAGTGACTTTATTTTTCGTTCAGGAGGCGAAGAGTTTTTAGTTTTATTGGGCAGTGCTGATCAATATATTGCTCTCCATATTGCTGAAAGAATTCGTCATAAATGCGAAATTCAAACTTTTAAGATAAATGGGGTTAAATCTCTTAATATTACTTGTAGTATTGGGGTGGCTATTTACGAGGGACATCCTGACTATAATCGTATTCTACAAGAAGCTGATTCAGCCTTATATAAAGCAAAAGATCAAGGAAGAAATTGTGTTGTTTTTAAATAAAATTTTAGTCATAGTGATATCGACAAGATAAAATAATTAACATATCTCCCTCAATTTTATAGACTAATCGATGTTCTTCTGTAATACGTCTTGACCAACATCCTTGTAATTCATATTTTAATGGTTCTGGTTTGCCAAGACCAGAAAAAGGGTTTTTTTGAGCATCTCTAATTAAAGAGCAAATTTTTTGAATATTTTTTTATTTAAAATCGCCCAATTAGTAAACTCCTCAAACGCTTTAACCTCAAAGGTAACTTTTTTCATACTCATCTAAATCAACAGAAATAACTTGACCTTGTTTAACATTTTCTAATGCGTCAAGTAATTGTTTTTTATTAGCTTGTGAACTTAACAAATACTCAGTTTCGTCTTCTTCATCTGCTGATTCTACTAAAACGATGACTTCTACTAGAGAACCTTCGGTTAACTCTGTTTCTGATAATTCGATTTTGCCATTTTTGCCAACAATGGCCTTCTGTTTAATGCTGTTAATCATTACTGATTTTTATCTTGATAAAGTGATTAACTACTCTCTCAGTTTAGATCAATTAAAAAAAGATAGCAATAGAGACTGCAAAAAAGGGTCAACCACCGTTAACCCCTACACACCAATTTAATTGTTTAAAAAAATCATTAATCAAGCTTGTTTTTTGCCTTTAGAAACCAATGCACCCAAGGAAGCTACTCCCAATAATCCTAAAATACTTGCAGTTTCGGGTACAGAAGTAGGTGCGGCTTCTTCAATAAAGGCATTAGCATTGAACCGGTTAGGGGAAATTCCAGTAAAATCGGGCAAGTTCAGGCCAGAACCATTTGAGAAGCACGAAAAAGGTTGTAAATATCGTCAATGATAACAGTATCACTCATGGGTAAATTAATGTAAGTCTTTCTTCTTTAATTATAATAGTATTTATATTAGTTTATTTAAGGTTTATGATGCTAATTACTATTAGTGAAGACACTTTAACTTTATCCCCTGGTAACACGGTTATTTTTCGGGATCAAACATGGGAAGATTATCAGAGATTACTGAATTTAAGACAAGAAACCTCTATTCCTAAACTTTCTTTTAATCTGAATACCCAAGAAATTCGCCTTATGTCTCCTTTACCTAGTCACGGAAAACGGATTGATCTGCTCAGAAATTTAGTGAGAATTCTTTTAGAGAAAAAAGGGTTAGACTGGGAATGTTTTGACCCTATTACTCTAAAAATACCACCAGTAGCAGGAGTTGAACCAGATACCTGTTTTTATATTAATAACAGACAAGGTATTTTAGGTAAAGATAAACTTAATTTAACCGTTGATCCACCTCCAGATTTAGCCATTGAAGTTG
Organism: Cyanothece sp. BG0011; assembly: GCF_003013815.1. Lineage (GTDB taxonomy): Bacteria > Cyanobacteriota > Cyanobacteriia > Cyanobacteriales > Microcystaceae > Crocosphaera. Next base: position 4,174 of record NZ_PRLH01000187.1, read on the forward strand.
ATTTTACTTCCATCACAGATATCAATGCTTATGAAGTTATTAAAGTTCCTGAATTATGGATTTATCGCCAAGAAAATTTAAACATTTATTTGTTAGAAGGAGAGAGTTACCAAGACAGTTCAACGAGTCGATTATTTCCTGATTTTGATGTTAAAACTGTCTTACCTCAATATATTGAGTTAGGATGGAATCAAGGATCAAGTCTTGCTTTACGTCAATTTAGTAATCTTTGATGAAACGACATCGCTAATAAAATTAATCTTGATTTTTATTGTTATTTTTAATTCTTTCAATCTCTTGTTGTAATTTTTCAATTTGTTTCCTTAAGTTGGCGGCTTCTTCGCTTTGATCAACTGTAACTGCTTCAGTTTTTTGAGATGTTTTATAATTTCCTTGACGAATATTTTCATACTCGTTAGAATTAGCCCAATTTTGTAAATAATGCACTCTATCAACAGGGAAAGGATGGCTTAAAAAGACTCCATTACCCCCATTATAAATCAAAAATTTATAAAGTTGATTGAGATCATCTTCATCTAATTCACGATACTTATCGGCTTGTTTTATGAACTCATCCAAATGACATTCATGGGCATATTTATGACTGCCTCCAGCCATTTTCATCATCATTCTAAAAATAGGTTCTGTATCATCAATTACCAATAAAGCCGCTCGATCTGCTGATAATTCTGCTTTTCTTCGCCATTCATAAAAAGCAAAAATTAACCCACTACTAATAATATTACCTAAACCTAAAGTCAATTCTCCAAATAAAGACGCTGCCCCCATGGCCCAAATAGCCATTTGTATTAATAAACTATGCTCACATTTTATATGACCTAATTCATGAGCAATGACTGTTCTTAATTCTAGTTCATTGGATAAGTCTAATAACCCCGCATTTAAAACGATATAAGGTTGTTGTTTACCCAAAGAATAAGCATTAGCAATAGGGTTTTGACTGACATAAATTAAGGGTTCAGGATTAATATCTAAATCATAAACCGTTTCTCTAAAAATACCGTACAATGTACCATATTGACGCGGACCGACTTTAATACTATTTCCCATTAAAGAAATGTGTTGAGGTCTTTCATAAAGATATTCCATGAAGCTACTAGCAACAATATCAAAACCCGGAACACTTCTTAACGTTTGTTCTGCTTGTTTATCTAGGGGATGACGAAACGCCTCCCTTGAAAGTCCAGGATAACTAGACATGGTTTCCTCTCTTTAAATTCTGGATAATTAATTATATATTGTACAACAGATAAGAGAAGACTTGAATATTAAGCATTGTTATCTGTGATTTAAAAAATGTTTAAATATACCGTAAAAAATAACTCAATAGACAATCATAAAACCTTAAGTGAATCAGTGAAGAAAAAAGCATTTAATTAACCCTTTGACTGAGACGGGAGAAACTGCGTTATAATTTGATTTATTTATTATCTTATTCGCCAAATTATCATAATGATGAAAACAGTATTTTTTTTTAGTAAACGTTTTTTAAAGATAGGGAAACGAAGAAAACCCCTACAACAAGTTGATGTATTACATCCTGCTGAAAACGATTTATATCATTGGCTATTAGCCTTATCTTGGCAAAAATTCCTCTTATTAACCAGTCTTTTTTATTTAGTTATTAATATTATCTTTGCTGTTGCTTATTTAACCACAGGAGAGGGAATTGCTAATGCTGAACCAGGGTCATTTAAAGACGCATTTTTCTTTAGTATTCAAACCCTATCGACGGTAGGATATGGTTCGATGTATCCCGAAACGCTCTATGCTCAAATTTTAGTCACTTTAGAGGTATGGACAGGATTATTATTAGTGGCCATTTTAACTGGATTAATGTTTGCTCGTTTCTCTCGCCCGACGGCTAGGGTTTTATTTAGTAAAGTTGCTGTAATCTGCCCATTTAACGGGGTTCCTACTCTAATGTTTCGCGCCGCTAACCAACGAGATAATCAAATTTTAGAAGCACAAATACAAGTCAGTTTAGTGCGCAACGAAATCAGTAGTGAAGGTCATTTTATGCGCCGTTTTTATGATTTGAATTTATTGCGATCGCAGACTCCTATGTTTAGTTTAAGTTGGCAAGTAATGCACGCCATTGATGAAAATAGCCCTTTTTTTGGAACCTCAGCGGATAGTTTAGCCGAAGACAATACCGAACTTTGGGTTACCTTAACGGGATTAGATGAAACCTTTTCTCAAACCATTCACGCCCGTTATTTATACCGTTATCAAGACATTTTATGGGATATGAAATTAGTCGATATTTTCCGACAAAGGCCCGATGGCAAGTATTATATTGATATCAATCGTTTTCATGATGTTATTCCTTTTTATCCCACAGAAATTAAACCTAAAAAAGATGAGGAGGTAGTTATCTAAGAACATAACTACCTCCTGGTATTCGAGATAATCTCAAGGTCAGAAATAATCAACTTCCTTCTTGTTGTAATTTTTGTCCAAGTCTGGGTTCCGTTCCTTGTACAAGACGAATAATATTAGTCCGATGACGGAAGATAACATACAGTCCCACAATTAGCCCAAATAAACAATAGGGTAAAGGCTGATGTAACCCAAACATGAGAATGTTAACCGCTATGACTCCAGTAATAGAACTCAGGGAGACAATACGGGATAAGCTTAACATGGCTAAAAAGCTGCCTAAGGTTCCTAACGCCACAATGGGGTTAAGAACTAATAAAACACCTAAACTAGATGCCACGGATTTTCCACCGGTAAAATTGAGAAAAATTGATTTACTGTGACCAAACACAGCAGCGATCGCAGCTAAGATTACTAACCAAGGTTTCCATTCTGAGGGGATCAGCTCCGTCCATTGGAAGAAAAACCAGAGTTTAACCATGATAACCGCTAACATCGCTTTGGCTAAATCTACCGTTAAGACGAAAATCGCAGCCCGTTTGCCAATGGTGCGTAAAATATTAGTGGCACCGGTTGATCCCGAACCATGTTCACGAACATCAATCCCTTTGAGATGTAACCCGGTTAGGTATCCTGTGGGAATCGAACCCAGTAGATAGCCGATGAGAATTAGTAATGCGCTAATGAAAAAAGCCATAAGTCATAATAAAAATTGAAGGTGGTCAAAGTTTTGGTCGTTTAATAGAGATAACTGCTCATTTGTTGTGGATCGGGGGCAAAGGCCAACCATAACGGAAATTGCAGTAAGGAGAGGCTGATTTGTTCTTCTGCTTCGTCAATGATGACCAGAGGCAGAAACTTCTCCTCTACTAATCTCTCTGCTTTTTGAATCAAAGGATCGGGAGACTCAAATAAGACGATCCCTCTTTCTGGGCCAAAATCCCCCCGAGAAATGCCTAAACAGTCTTGGAGTCCCCGTCGCCATTCTCCCAGTCTTTCTGGGGTATGGGCTAAAATTAGAAACCGAGTGCGATCGCCGTGCAGTTCATTGAGAACGGAAATCACCGCCGAAGCCACTAAGATGTTTTGTAAGCGACTGCCCATCGAACGAATGGTTCCCCTTCCCCCTTGAGAAAAGAACCATTTTTGTACTCTTTCGGCGTGAATGGGTTCAAAGGTTCGGCGTAACTGCCAAGGCGGTCCATAGTAGTCAGGATTTTTGCGGTACTGCTCTAAAATTTGCTGAATTTTACGAGTTTGTTCGGCGAATTCTTGAGGCGCAAATTGGACTGTTGACCCGCTATTTGAGGGAGGTGTTACCGGTTCTGAGGGTTGTTCCCAACTCTCTTGAGTCGGCAAGTCCAACTGTTCAGCGGCGGCAGCGAGATCCTGTAAACTCCCCACCAGATAATCTTTAAAACCCTGTACCCGAATGGCCAAGTCTTGGGAGATTCCTGCAAAGGTGGTTTTCATTTCCTCCCGAATCCTATCCCGACGACGTTCTAATTGTTCAACGGATAGTTCGAGGGTTTGTTTTTTTTGCTGAAGTTCTTTGAGTCCTTCTGTTACCATTTTTTCCAAAGTCTGTTCTACTGCCTGGGTTTTTTCTGACAGTTTTTGAGCTTTGCTGGCTTCTAAAGCTTCGATTTCAGCGATTAAACCCTGTTTCTGTTGTTTGAGGTCGGCAACCTCTTGGTTAAGCTCTTCAATGGTCTTTTCTAAATCCACTGGTCTAGAGGGCTCATCATTAGCGGAGTCGTCCTTATCTGATGAGTCAACCACTTCATTGTTTTCCCCCTGTGTCTCAGGAAGGTTTAACGGTTCCAACCCTTCTTTATCCTCGAAAGAAGCTTTCTCTTGAGGGGAATTAGGGGTGAGATCGGGGTTTGAAGATTGGGGAACGTCTGAGGTCATGGATTTCGTGTAAGGAACAGGGTTCAGGATTTTAGATTCTGAGCAAGTCAATCAAAGGCTTAGGAGACCATAGGTTACAGATGGATATAATCTGCCCTATTTAGGTGACGGCAATTGAACGCAATCCAATTAGTTTTGTGTCCTCTCGAATCACCTAATTTTTATCTGTTACCTATTGCCTATTTTTTCGACTAAAGGGAGTTAACTTATCAAAAGTCTATCGTTGAATCGGTATTCATTTCAACCCGCTTTCTTCTATTTTATCAAAATTACAGAATCGTTCCAAACAGGCGTTAAGGGTTTGGGGATCAAAGATAATGGGGAGAAAGTGGATACTCTTGACTTCTTTAAAGTAAAATAATATGGGGATAGGTTGCCAAAATATTTTCCAGTTTTGCCATTCACTATAGGGGAAACTACGAATACGCTGATCAGATCGATAAACATCTAAAGCGGTTGGAGTAAATTGTAGGCGAATGGTAACCGTTTGTAGGAGCAAAAACAAGCCCAATAAGGCTAAGGGAAAACTGACCCAAGGTTGTATGAATAAAGTCGCGATCGCCATCACGATCAAAATAATCGGGATGTTATAGCTTGGGGCCAGTTCTATGGTTTGCTGGTTGACATTAGGGGGAGTTACAGAAGTCATAGGAAGGGCAAGAATCTGTATTGAGCAGAACAATTATGGGACAATGATAAAAGAGATAAATTATAGCCAAATTAGCTCCCAGGATAACATCTATCTCCTGATTTATGGAACCGTTATTGTCAACTTTTTTAGAAAGTCCCATGCTGAAGTTGTTATTTTTGTCAACCCCTGTCGGACCATTAGGCTCAGGAATTGGGGGAGGCGTTGAGTTAACCCTGCTTAACCTAGGGCAAGAATTGAGTCAACGGGGACATCAAGTCACGGTGGTGGCACCTCAAGGCTCAAAATTACCCCATCTTTCTTGTCAAGAAATTTCAGGAACTTGCCAAGAGATGATCCAAAATCATCGTCGAGACACGCCTATTATTTTGCCTGAAAATTCTGTTTTGGCTAATATGTGGGACTATGCCAGAAGGGTGCAAAATGACTATGATTTAATGGTTAATTTTGCGTTTGATTGGTTACCTTTTTATCTTACTCCTTTTTTCCATTGTCCTATTGCCCATTTTATCAGTATGGGGTCGATTACGGATGCTTTTGATGAGGTTATGAACCGAGTGGCTATCAAATACCCAAAAACCATTGGGGTTTATACCCATACTCAAGCCAAAACCTTTCCTTTTAATGATATTTGTCATATCTTAGGCAGTGGCTTAAATTTATCTTTATATAATTATTATGATACCCCTGATCATTGTTTAGCTTGGGTGGGAAGAATTGCCCCAGAAAAGGCGTTAGAAGATGCCATAGAAGCAGCAGAAATCGTTAATATTCCCTTAAAAATTTTTGGTAAGGTGACGGATGAAGACTATTGGCAAACCATTCGTCAAAATTATCCCCATGCACCTTATCAATATGAAGGCTTTTTGAGTACCCAAGAATTACAAGAAAAGTTAGGGCAATGCAAAGCTTTATTGATGACTCCGCGATGGGTAGAAGCTTTCGGAAATGTGGCTATTGAAGCGTTAGCTTGTGGGGTTCCTGTGATTGCGTATCGACGGGGTGGACCGGCTGAAATTGTCCAACATAAAAAGACGGGATTTTTAGTCGAACCGGATAGTATTTCTGGGTTAGTTGATGGGATTAATCAGATTGATGAAATTGACAGGCAACAATGTCGTCAACAAGCTGAAGCAGACTATTCTCTTAAAGCTTTAGGCGATCGCTTTGAAGGTTGGTTTTACCAATTAGTTTAATTTTTCAGATGAATTAAGATAGTCTCCCTACAGTTGCTCCTCTGAAAAGGAAGCTCAGTAGATCGAAAACTTACTTGTTTGGGCTGCAAGGGAGACGAGCGACCCCGGTGGGGTTCCCCGACAAGCGTGAACGCGCGAGGAGTGGGGAGAAGGGGAGATTATTTTAAAGTATTTTAGAGTAAATAAAAGTTCAAAAGGTTATAAATCTCTAAGAATCTCAATCATATTCCCTAATTTTTTATTTTTATTCTATTTTCTTTCTCCTCCGCTCCGGTCTCCCTGCTCCCCCGCAATCCTAACTAGGATCTTTGTGATCTACTTAAGCTATTTTGAGTAACAATTGATCAACACTAGCATTAGGTTCGAGAAACGAAAATAAATGTTTATATTGGATTTTACCGGTTTTATCTAACACAAACTGGGCGGGAAGGGGGGCGCCTAACGCTTGTCCGGTATGATACATCCGAAACACCTTACAATCGGGGTTACTCAATAAAGGCATTTTTAACCCTAAATCTCGAACCACAATTTGACTTTGTTGAGCGTCGGTACTGGTAATCATTAAAACCTCTACACCCCGTTCAACAAACCGTTCATAATACTTGTTGAGATTAATAATATGGGGATAACAAAAAGGACAATATTGCTTTTCCGTAAAGATACGCGTAAACGCTAAAATAACAGGCTGTTGTTCAAAATAATCTCCTAATCTAACCCTTTGATTATTAGTAATATCTGGTAGAATAAAATCCGGTGCTTGATTGCCTAATAAAATTTGATGAGTGGCAGGAATGGGTAAAAAGTTATTAAAAAAACGTTGATTAAATAAACCTGTAAAATCGGTAGATGTCAACATAAGTTTATGGTATTTTTTTTCATTCGTGAACAGGGGATCAACTTAATAATTTTTCTTTAAAATTTTCGGCTTTCTGGGGATCAGGAATTTTTGTGGCTAATGCCTTGACAAAATCCGACGGAGAAATGTTAGGATTTTTCTTGACCGTTTTTTGACAGATTAAAGAAGCCATTGGACCAATTAATTCAGCTAATTCTGTTTGACACTGTTCAACAAAATTAGGGTCAATCTTTTCGGTGGGTTCGCTAAAGGCAAAAGATTGAGGTTTAGGGGGTAACGGTAAAGGTGTATTAGGTGGCGCAACACGAGTGGGCATATCTTCATCATTCTCACTAACGGCATTAAGGGCAAAATTATCCAGAAAACTATCGGAGCCGTACAAGTTATGATAAACCGCTTCTAATTGGTTAAGAACAACTTGTGCCGATTCAGGCCGCTGATTGGGTAAACGAGCCATAATTTGATCGACCACATCAGCAAACTCCGCTGATAATTCCGGAACCCTCTCTCGCCAGTTTAACTGATCAACATGGGAATCATACAACTCACTGGGATGTTTTCCCGTTAATAAATAAACAATGGTCCGTCCCAACGCGAAAAAATCCGACTGGGGAACCGCCTGACCATTTAACTGTTCAATGGGGCTATAGCCCGCCGAAAATAGCCCTGTCACCTCTCCGGTTGATTGTTTTGATAGATAGGTATCTGTAACCTCCCTAGCGGTGCCAAAATCGATTAAAACCAACTGTCCCGTAGACCGTAACATGATATTGGACGGTTTAATATCACGATGAAAAAAATTATGATGGTGAATTTCTTCTAAAATTCGCAATAACTGCATTAACCACTGAATGGCTATTTTTTGGGAAATACACTTACCCCGTTGAGTAATATATTGATTCAAATTAAGCCCCTCTATTTTTTCCATCACCAAACAGTACAAGGGGGTGTTGCTATTGTTTAAATAGAAAGTGAAGTGAGCATCTGGCTCAACTTGGGGAATGCCTGGATGATTAAGACGACTTAACACACTCACTTCTCTCTCGAACAGTTCGAGATATTTAGGATGATTATGAAGAAGAACTTTAAGTACCTTATGGGTAGATTGATTTCCGTCCGAGTGCTGGGGATTACTATCTTGTACTTCGTAGGTTTTGCCAAACCCCCCACCCCCCAATTCCTTAATAACCCGATAGCGTCCATCCAGCAGTAACTCTGAGCCACAGCTTTGGCAAAAAAGGGATGTGTCCCGATTGTCAGGATTAGAACATTGAGGGTTAATGCAAAGGCTCATCTACACTTGTCATGGGTCAATCTTTCTCTAGTTTAGACTGCCAGATTCAGTTATACACTAAATTTTATCAACCAACATAATTGATAGGGCTGAGGGTAGTTAGATCAAAAAATAAATGATATTATAAAAGGCTGCAGCATTTATTGAATAAGTTCTATGAGTTTGACCGCTAACGAAAAACAAGCCTTGATCACTGAATACCAAGTTCACGAAACTGACACCGGATCGGCTGATTTACAAGTGGCTATCCTTACTAAACGCATCACCCAATTAACGGATCATTTAAAGCAAAATCCTAAAGATCATGCGTCTCGTCGAGGACTCCTGAAAATGATTGGCCGTCGTCGCCGTTTATTAGCTTATATTAACGGCAAAGATACCAATCGTTATCAAGCCCTCATTAAACGCCTTGGCATTCGTCGTTAGAAAAAGCACGAGGAAGTTTGTATGAAGTCAGAAGTCAGAAGTCAGAAGTCAGAAGTCAGAAGTTTAATTTATGTTGACATCTAATTCTTCCTCTTCTGCTTCGTTTGACTATAGCTAGACCCCTGCATTGCCTAACGCTAATCCAGCCACTAACATTCCTAAAACTAAAAAGGGTTGTGCGCTGGCTTGGTATTTTACATCATTTTCTAAGGGATCACGCAAGAAATACATATCTTGAAAGGTGATTTGAGGAATGACCAATAAGAGCAAAATGGCAGCATAAAGATTTTGATGGATGTAAATTAAATAAGCCCCAATTCCAGCTTGAAAGACATCAATCATAATGACACATACCCAAGCTGCGGTATTAATCCCAAACATGACAGGCAGGGATTTTAACCCCAGTTGGCGATCGCCTTCGACACTTTTGAAGTCATTAACCACCGCAATTCCTAAGCCAGCTAAACTATAAAATAGGGTTAGGATAACAATCGTCCAGTTTAAGTCCCCAAACAAAGCATGGCCCGCCCACCAGGGTAAGGCAATGTAACTGGCTCCTAGGGCATAATTACCTAACCAGCCATTTTGCTTTAACTTCAATGGGGGAGCCGAATAAATATACGCTAGGAAGGCTCCCCCTAAGGTTAAACACAACATGATGGGAAAGTCATGGCCAACCCATCGATCTAACCCATAACTTAATCCGAGTCCTAACCCCAATAACAATAAAATTTGTGTTACCACCTGAGGAACAGAAATCGCCCCGGAAGGAATAGGGCGATAGGGTTCATTAATGGCATCAATTTCGCGATCGTAGAAATCATTGAGGGTTTGGGTATAGCCAGCCATCAACGGACCTGATAACAGCATACAAGAGGCGGCCAGCAAAACATTTTCTAAATTCCAGGTATAATTCCCGGATGAGGCAGCCCCACAGACAACCCCCCAAATTAAAGGAATCCAAGTAATGGGTTTCATTAACTGTAAGCGTAACTTCCAAAGAGAAGTTTCTCCAGAATTCGCCCCTTTCATTCCTAATAATTGACGAGTTTTGCTGCTTTTTTCGTTAATCTTTGACGGAGTTGAATCAGACATAGGTTAATGGATAATTAATAATGGATCATCAATTAATGTTCAAGGTAACAAAGAACATTTAAACAATGACTTGTTTAAGAGAGATCAGAATTTAATTCTAAATTCTAAATTTTAAATTCTACATTCATTAATCAAACCAGCCAATATCTTCATTGGTCAATGGTTTGCTGGCTGAAGCAGGAGCGGCAAAGGGTTCTAACTCCCTAGCTTGCCTAGTTAAAGCTGTTTCTTTTACCTGCAATTCTTCGCGAGGTGAAGGAGTGGGAACCAGGGGTTTAGGCTCTTCTTGTCGTTTCGCCTGTAATGAAGCAATTAACTCATTTTTTTCGGCTAATTCTACCGCTAACTCTTCTTTTTGTTGCAGTTGCCTATAGAGTTTTTCTACTAATTCTTTTTGTTCATTTAATTGGGATTGATAGTTTTCTGCGTCTTTTAATTCGTTTTGCAAACGACTACTTAAGTCTCGTTCCTCTTTAATTTCAGTTTCTAAGGTTTTGACTTTATTTTGTAAGCTGTCGACTTGTTTTTTTTCTTGTTGCAGGGCCTGATTTAATTCGGTGATCAGTTCATCTAATTGGGCTTTAGTCAGACGAGCGCGATTGCTAGGAACGATAGGAGTTTGCCCTGTTTCAGAAGTAGTTTCTGAATTGTTTGTGGCTTCTTCTCGTATTAAATCTGATAATTCTTTTTTTGTCATAATTGATTCCAATCCCGTTGTAATTCTTCGACGACTCGGCGATAATCCGCTTGCGCTTCTTTGGCATTTTTGCCACGCCATTCTGTGATGGGAACCCCTTCTAAAACGGCTCTTTCGTGGGCTTTGTATTGACGCACAAAGGCATGACAAGCGGGAATTCCTAATTCGAGTAAGGTGTTTTGAGCCTCTAGGGTTTCTTTTAAACTGCGAGAGTCTACTTTTGTTAATAATACCCGATGAGCGACCTTTAACGGCATGACTGCGGTTTTGACGGTTTCGATGAGCGCGGTTAAATCCATGGCCGCTGGCGGTGTGGGGAGGATGATGTAATCGGCACAGGTGATCACTGATTTTAGGGCTTCTGAACGTAAGGCCGGGGGGGTATCGACAACAATTAAATCATATTCTTCTACTTTACGCAGTTTTTGCAGAATTTTGGGGTTATTTTCCTCGGTTAAGTCAAAATCCATTCCCTCTTTACCCCGTTGTGTCCACCAACTGGCCGAACCCTGGGGATCAGCATCTACCAGTAAAACGTCTTGTTTTTCAGCTAAAATAGCGGCCACATTCACCGCCGTTGTGGTCTTACCCACACCCCCTTTCCCATTAATAATGGCAATAATGGTGGTTGGGGATGAGTTTGATGCTGATGCAGAATTCTCCTTGCTCATATTGCCCTATATCTACCCATTTAATTATTATCTCATCTCTTGTTCCCATAATCTCCCTGTCTGTGCATTCAGGTGTCAAGGGTTTTCGCGATCGCCGGTAATTGTAAATAACTCGGATAAGTGCCTTCTTCTTTAATGCGTTTAATTTCCGTTTCAGGAATGGGTAATTGATGATAAGCTGCGATCGCTTTGACAATATCTCCGCGATCGATAATGCCGGCTACAGCACCGGCAGGGGATAATACGGTAATATAACCCTCGTTTATGGCTTCTAGCTTTTCAATAATGGTAACAACGGGGGTTGTTTCACCCACGGAAGGAATGGTATTTAAAGGATGAACCATGTCCCACACTGTCATGGTATCCCATTGACTGCGTTCAATATTTTGTAAGTCTTCAATGACAATTAACCCTCGATACCGTCCTTCTGATGCAGCAAAATAGACCATCCTCTCATGGAGTTCACTGAGTAGATAGTCTTGAGCCAATTGAGTTATGGTGAGATGGGCATTAATGACGCGAAACTCACGAGTCATCACTTCCCTAGCGGTAATGGTTAAAAGACTTTCTTGTAATTGGGTGATGCGTTGATAATTTTCTGCATTCCGTCGTACGAACCAACCGATAAAGACGATCCATAGTCCGCTTAAACTACCGGTTAGGAGGATTAAAAATAGACCTAAACTAATCCCTAACCAACCGATTAATTGACCACTGGCAGCTGCCCAACGCACCCCTGTAAAGCGATCGCCTTTTAGTTTCCAAATAATGGCTTTAAGCACTTGTCCCCCGTCTAGGGGGAGGCCGGGAATTAAGTTAAAAATCCCTAGCACTAGGTTAATTCTCGCGATATCTTCCATCATATAGACCGATAAACCACCAATCATATCTAAGTTTTCACGAGACGGAAGGGTTGACAAAAGGGTAAATAGAATAACCGAGAGTCCTAAACTCACCAATGGTCCGGCCATCGCTACCCAAAAGGCTCCGATGGGGTTTTCTGATTCTTTTTCGATGGCTGCGACTCCCCCAAAGAGAAATAGGGTTATGGAATTAACATTGATTCCTTGAGCTAAGGCTACTAAGCTATGACCTAATTCGTGTAGAAGGACTGAAATAAACAGAAGTAAAGCCAAAATTAGCCCGGCGATCCAAGCTAACCACCAGAGGTTTCCCACTAAGTTAAGTTGGGTTATTTCTTGAGAATTAACCAGGGTAACTAACCCCAAAATGAAAAACCAAGAAGAGTCAATATAAAGAGGGATGCCCAATAAAGAACCAATTTGCCATTTTCCGTCCATGATCAAAGGGAGTGTATTTTTTATTTTTCTTAACAATTTTTCAGCTAATGCCTTGTTATCTTCAATGTTAGCCGTGGAGTTATGAATAGTTTTTTCTACAATCAACCTCCAATTAATATCTTAACGTAAACTTGTCTTCTCGAATATTTTTGTTTCTTTGGGAGACTAAGTACGAAGATTTCGCCGAATGCTTAACTTAATCTTGTCTTATCATCAATGGTTAGAAAAATTTTTTTAAACTCTATTAATCATTCAAGACAACTGCTAAGAGTCAGTTTGTCATTTATTATCTATCCATGTCTCCTCTTATTTATTTTTAGTTGTCAAATAGAAAAGAAAACACAGACTACAGTTTTAGAAGAAACGACTTTGACTCAATCTTCTTATTATCAACAATGTCAACCTTTTAATCTTGATTATATAGAAGATAACATCACTGTAACAAAACCTTGGAAAATTGCTTATCTTTTTAAAGCTAAAAGTGATCCTTTTTGGCAAACGATGGATCAAGGAGCAAAAGAGGTTGGTGATATCCTAGGGATTCAAACTGTTGTGAAATTCACTGAGGAACAACCCAATATCATAGGAGACGTGAAAAAGCAAATTGGTTTAGTTCTTGAGTTGGTTGAAAATCAAGAAATAGATGGTTTAATTATTGCTCCCGAAGATTCTATTCAATTAGTTCCTATTATTGAAAAAGCCACAAATTCAGGTATGCCTGTGATTGTAATTGATACTCCTATCGATACAGATAAAATTTTAACCTTTGTAACTTTTAATAATTTCCAAGGAGGTGAAATTTTAGGAGAGTGGGTAATTAAAAAAATACAACAATCTTCGGTGAAGGATAATAAAATTAATATTTTGATTTTAGAAGGATCATTACACGAAGAAAATACCATCGAACGTCGTCAAGGTTTTTTAGCAGGTTTAAAAATAGCGAATACCAATTATCGTCTTGAGATTTTAGATATGAAATCGGCTGAATGGGAAACAAAAAAAGCTAAATTAATTACTCAAACTTGGTTAAGGAAATTCCCAAAAATTGATGTTATTATGGCAGCAGATGATCAAATGGCAGTGGGAGCTAGTGAAGCAGTTAAAGAAGCGGCTCGCTCAGGTATTATTATTACTGGATTTGATGGAACACTTTTGGGTGTAAAGGCTATTAAAACAGGTAAAATTGATGCAACTATTGATCAAATTCCCAAAAATCAAATTAATTTAGTAACTCAATTGATGATTAATTATTTAGAAAATAAAGTAACTAACTTTCCCTCATGTCAACTCATTGGACAAGAACAAATAGCAACTGATATTTTGCTCACCCTAGATAATATTGATGAAATTTTAAATCATGAAAAATCGTCATCAAATTAATAAATGTCGACAACAATCACTCCTCAAAAAAATTACTCACCGAATCATGCTCTTAACTATTATTTGTCTTTTGGGGGTAATTAGCAGCATTGTGATTAGTTCTTTATTAATAGTGAAAAGAATTGATTGGACTTTAGAACAAATTAGTGAGGAAAAAATTGGGACATTTCAAGTATTTTTTCAAACCTTAATAACTAGCGTATTAAGAAATCGTATTTTAGCTCGTGACGCAACGACTTCCCAAGAAGAACAATTATTACGTCAAATTCGTTGGCGAAATCCAGCTATCTTAGATATCTTGCTAGTTCAAAATGATGGGAAAGTAATTGCTCAAAGCAGTCGCAGTCTTCGGCCTAAACTAAATAAAATTCAGGAACAACCTTGGTTACATAACCTGCAAGATGTTACTCAGGTTTGGTTTGGTTTAGTAACTTATGAACTTAATAATTATTCAGTGACAATGGTAGTTAAGTTAACTGATGAATTAGGATTACCTTATGATAACGTTAATTTAGTAACTCGTATTGACTTAAATGAACTTTTAAGACAGTTAACCAATACACAAGGAAAGGAAAATAATATTTACATTATTGATCAAATTAATAATGTAAATAGAATTATTCTTCATCGAGATATCAGGTTATTGCAAAGTCACATCAATAGTTATCAAATCGACTTTAACAATTTAGAAAGATTAACAATTGAACAATCTCCTAGTCAAGAATTAGTATTTGCTTATCATAAAAGATTTGACATTTTTTTAGGTGAGAAATGGTTAGATTACTTAGACAATCTGGTTTGGGTTGTCACTATTGAGCAACCTTTTCTAGATACTATTTATCCTTTTATTCCTATTGTTATTGTCCTAATACTTGTTTTAATAATCATTATAATCATTATTGTCTATATTTTTGTCTTTATTAAAAAGCGTGTTATTGAACCAATTAAAAACTTACAATTAGCTATCAAACAAATCAACAATAATCAGTTTGATTTAGAATTAACAATAGAAAATAATGATGAATTAGGCGAATTATATAATGGCTTTAATAAGATGACAAAACAATTAAAAGAATCCTTTGAGACTTTAGAAACTCGCGTCCAGGAAAGAACAATACAACTAGAAAAAGCAAATCAAGTCAAACGAGAATTTATCGGAAATATTAATCATGAGTTAAGAACCCCGTTAAATCATATTATTGGTTATAGTGAACGACTGTATCAAGATAACTTCTTGAATAGTGAACAAAAAAAACAATTAGAGATTATTAATAATAGTAGTCAACATCTTTTATCTCTAATTAACCAAATTTTAGATATTTCTAAAATTGAAGCAGGTCAAATGAGACAAGAAAAAAATAGTTTCAATTTATCTCAATTATTAACGAATGTTCAAGAAATGTTTGCCCTTAATTGTCGTTTAAAAGGTCTAGAGTTTGCGGTAGAAAACAATCTTGAAGAAAAATTAAACTATATTTATGCTGACAAAAAGAAACTAAAACAAATTTTAATTAACTTATTAAATAATGCTATTAAATTTACAGAAAAAGGAAGTGTGAGAATAGTAGTTTATCAGGAAGATGGTGGCTACTTTAACTCTAGTAATAATGAAAATTACTATGACTTAATATTGCAAATTAAAGACACAGGAAAAGGAATCTCACCCCAAGAAATAAGCAAATTATTTAAGCCTTTTGAACAAACAGAAACAGGACGTAATATAGCACAAGGAAGTGGCTTGGGACTCTATATCACCCATCAATTTATTGAAGTAATGGAAGGTAAGATAACCGTTGATAGCTTGCCTGATATTGGTACAACATTTACCATAAAAATTCCGGTAGAATTAGTTAAGAAAGAGACAATTCTATCTCAAACAATACCCCAAAAAGTAATTGGTTTAGCCCCCAACCAACCTCATTATCGCATTTTAGTGGTTGATGATGATTTGCCAAGTGGGAATCTGTTGGTTAATCTATTATCATCTATTGGCTTATCAGTCCAAGTTGCCTACAATGGACAACAAGCCATTTCTCTGTGGGAAGAATGGCAACCCCATCTTATTTGGATGGAGTTAGAGTTGCCCATTATGGACGGTTTTAAAGCCATTGAATCTATCAAAAACACAACAACTGAGTTATTTCCCTATATCATTGTTTTAACGGCTGATGCCTCTGAAAATGTACGACAAAAAGCTTTATCTTCCGGTTGTGATGACTTTGTGGCTAAGCCTTTCCAAAGGGCAGTCATTTGGGAAAAAATGAGACAATATTTAGGGTTACAATATGTTTATAAATCAGATACTAAACAAACTCAATTAACATCTCATACTGAAGTAAACCCTACGGTTTTAGAGCAAATGCCTCAAGACTGGCTAAATGATCTCTATGAAGCAAGTCTTTATCTTCAAGGAAAAAAAGTGTTAGTGTTGATTAAAAAAATTGAAGATTCTCATCCTAGTTTAGCTCAATTTCTCCAACCCTTAGCAGAAAATTATCGATTTGATAAAATTACCGCTTTAATTGATCACTATTACTCAACTCATACATAAATTTATCATTATGTCAAGTTTACTTAGATCAAAAGAAAAACCAATTATCATGGTAGTTGACGATCAAGTGACCAACTTGAAATTGTTATCAGATATGTTAGAAGATAATGAGTATGAAGTGCGCCAAGCTATCAATGGAGTGACTACCTTAAAATCTGTTGAACTATCACCTCCTGATTTAATTTTACTCGACATTAAAATGCCAGATATGAATGGTTATACTGTTTGTGAAAAATTAAAAGCTAACCTAAAAACAAAAGACATTCCCATCATTTTCATTAGTGCCAGTGATGAAAGTTTAGATAAGGTAAAAGCCTTTTCTATAGGCGGATCTGATTATATTACGAAACCTTTGAAATTAGTAGAAGTTTTAGCTAGAATCAAAAATCAACTACAGATAAAACAGTTACAACAAGAATTAAAAGAAAGAAATGCTTATTTAGAAACCCTGGTGAAAGAATTAGAAAAAAGTAAGAAAAAATCAGAAAAACTGGCTCGCATCGATGCTTTAACTGAGATTGGAAATCGTCTTTATTTTAATGATTGTTTAGAAAGAGAATGGCAAAGATCCCTACGACAAGAACAACCATTAGGACTTATTTTGTGCGATGTAGATAACTTTAAACTCTATAATGATACCTATGGTCATCTCAAAGGCGATCGTTGCCTTTTTGAGGTTGCCCAAGGTTTAAAAATAGCTGTTTTACGAGGAACAGATTTAGTCTGTCGTTATGGAGGAGAAGAGTTTGCTATCATTTTACCCAATACTGATAATCAAGGAGGTGAAGCCATTTGTCAAAGAATTATTGAACAGATTCAACAGTTAAAAATACCCCATCGTTCCTCTGCTGTTTCGTCTTATGTTTCAATTAGTTTAGGATTTGCTAGTTTAATGCCTTCTCCTAGTTTAACATCAGATGTTTTACTGTCTATGAGCGATTCTGCTCTTTATAAAGCTAAAGAAACAGGTAAAAACTGCTTTTTTGTAATCACCAATATCAACGATTCATTTCCGATGTCCAAACCTACTATTTTTGAGTAGATTTGGTTGCAGGTTATCAGGAAGGTAATTTCTTGTGACAATTACTCCTACATATTGCTAGATGCAGGAGAAACATAAGCTAACTTCATCAATAATTAACTCACCAAAAACATCAAATTAACGATATTTTTTAAAGGCTAAGGTCACATTATGTCCACCAAACCCAAAGGAGTTAGATAAAGCCACATCAATGTCTAAAGGGCGACTGTCGTAAGGAACATAATCAAGATCACACTCAGGATCAGGGTTATCTAAATTAAGGGTTGGGGGAATGCGATCATTAGCAATGGCCATCACCGTAGCCACTGCTTCGATCCCCCCGGAACCGCCTAATAAGTGACCGGTCATCGATTTAGTGGAACTAACCGCAATACGATAAGCATGATCTCCTAACGCCTTTTTAATGGCTTTAGTTTCGGTCACATCGTTAGCTGCGGTACTGGTGCCGTGAGCGTTAATGTAACTGACTTGTTCCGGGGAAATTCCCCCATCTTTGAGGGCTAATTCCATAGCGCGGGTAGCCCCGGCACCATCGGGAACTGGTGCCGTCATGTGATAGGCATCACAAGTCATGGCGTAACCCACGATTTCTCCATAGATTTTCGCACCCCGTTCTAAGGCGTGTTCTAATTCTTCAAGAATTAAAATGCCTGATCCTTCTCCCATGACGAAACCATCTCGATCCTTATCAAAGGGACGACTTGCTCTTTGGGGTTCATCGTTACGGGTTGATAAAGCTCTGGCCGACGCAAACCCGGCTAAAGATAAGGGGGTCACAGCTGCTTCGGTTCCCCCACAAAACATGGCTTTTGCATAACCTCGTTGGACCAGACGAAAGGCATCGCCGATAGCATGAGAGCCGGCCGCACAGGCGGTTACCGTACAAGTATTCGGTCCTTTAGCTCCTGTGTGGATGGCCGTTAACCCTGAGGCCATATTAGCGATCATCATGGGGATCATAAAAGGACTACAACGACTGGGGCCTCGGTTTAAATAAATTTCTTGTTGATCTTCAAGGACTTTGATCCCCCCTATTCCCGTACCAATAATGACCCCGATTTGCTCTGCATTAAGGTCATTAATCGCTAATTTAGAGTCAGCTAAGGCTTGTAAACTGGCTGACACGCCAAATTGGGCAAAACGGTCCATGCGCTTTGCTTCTTTGCGATCGAGGTAGTCATGGGGATCAAATCCTTTCACTTCACCAGCAATGCGACAAGAATGTTGAGAGGGATCAAAATGGGTAATCTGGCCGATTCCGCTTTTTCCACTCATTAAACCTTGCCAATAGTCTGTTAGGGTATTGCCAATGGGGGTGATAGCACCTAACCCGGTTACCACTACTCGCTTTAATTGTGAATTTGTCATGATTTTCCCTTATAAAAAGATTGATCTACCCAACAACGAAATTAGGGAGCGATGGGGGGATAAATAACTTATTTTTGTTATTAATTAGGCTTTAGCTGGTCGCTTCTTCAATGTGATCCACCGCAGCTTTGACTGTGGCGATATTTTCAGCCGCTTCGTCAGGAATTTCGATGTCAAACTCCTCTTCTAAGGCCATTACTAATTCTACGGTATCTAAAGAGTCAGCCCCCAAGTCATTGGCAAAATTGGCCTCTGGGGTCACTTGATCTTCTTCAACTTCGAGTTGTTCGACGACGATACTTTTTACTTTTTCAAATATTTCTTGGTTCATTAATCTTTAAATTAACCGCTAAGGACCCCGTCAGTTTAACCATGATGGGGAGGAAATGGGGCGGAATTTACCATTCCCTAAAGTTGATTTTACTGTTAAGGTTGATTCAGCATTATTCATATTATCGGTAAATGGTCAGTCAGGGAATAGGGAAATAAGAAGATTATTTTGGGGTGTGGGGTGTCGGGTGTGGGGTGTCGGTTGTCACAGAGATCAAGATCAATATCAAAACTAGAATTTTTCTTAGTATCCAAATCAGGTTTGCACAGAGGCTTGAGTATGTCAAAATAGTTGAAAATTAAGCTATTATCTTCATTCAACTATTTGCTATGAAACCCATAAAATACCTGATAGGACTTATCCTATGTCTGGCCATCGCTTTGAGTTGTGCGATCGCTCCTGCGTCGGCAACGGGGGTTTATGATCTCCCTGTGTTAACCCCCGGATCAGACACTTGGGTGGTTGATCAAGCGGATGCCATTAGTTTTGCTAATGAAAATCGCCTCAATGGTCAATTAAAAAAATTAGCCAATAATACGGGCAACGAAGTCAGACTCATTGCTATCCGTCGTTTAGATTATGGTTTAACCATGCAAGACTTGGCCGATGGTATTTTTGATAAATGGTATCCTAGCCCCGAACAAAAGGCTAACCAAGTTATTTTGGTCGTCGATACTTTAACCAATAAAACCGCTTTACGTCAAGGAGATGACACCGAGTCTTTATTAACTGATGAAATTGCGACGAGTGTGGTTAAAGAAACCCTTGCTGTCCCTTTACGGAGTGCCAAGTATAATGAGGCTTTCCTCGAAGCTGGCGATCGCCTTGTGGCTGTTTTATCTGGCAACCCCGACCCCGGTCCCCCTGAAGTGCAAGAACTCAATATTGAAAGCACCTTTACCAGTGCAGAAGATACAGACGATACCAGCGCAACTATCTGGGTGGTAATCTTAATGGTTCTCGCTACGGTTATCCCTATGGCAACCTATTTCTGGTATGTCGGCATACCCGGTCGCTAAAAACAGAATATTTTTTATCGTAGGGGTTAACGAGGGTTGACCCCTCGTTTAGTTAAAAACACTATAATCAAACTGTACAGTCTAGTCTAAATTTTTGGTGAGTGCGACGAAGCCTAATGGGACAAGCAATGGAGTTCAAAAAAACCCTATTATCTAAGAAGGGTAAACCCTGGGTGATTGGGGTTTCTCTCCTAGGGGTGGCTTTAATGGGAGTCACAACCGTTTACGTACTGAACCTCAGTCGTTCTGAGTCACAACAGTCGGAAGTTAGCACCTCTGTTAAATCCCCTAAAATAGAAACAATTTCAGCTTTGGGACGACTCGAACCTTTAGGAGAGGTCATTAATTTAGCTCCACCCCCCACCCAAGGAGGGGCGAAAATTCAGCAATTATTAGTGCAAGAGGGGGACAGGGTAAAAGTCGGGCAAACCTTGGCTATTTTAGATAATATAGACAGTAAAAAAGCTGCTTTCAAGGCAGCACAGGAAGAAGTAAAAGTCGCTCAAGCTAATTTAGAAATTATCAAAGCAGGGGCTAAACTAGGGGAAATTGAAGCACAAGAAGCAACCATTCAACAATTAGAAGCGGAGTTAGAAGGCGAACTGTCTACAAATCAAGCCACCCTGGCACGGTTAGAGATGGAATTAGAGGGGGAAAAACGAGAACAAACCGCTACGATTGAACGGTTAAAAGCTGAATTAAAAGATGCTCAAAGAGAGTATCAAAGATATGAAAATTTAGCCGGAAATGGCGTGATTTCTCAGTCAGAGTTAGAGCAACGTCAATTAGAATTAGAACAAGCAAGAGAAAGTTTAAGAGAAGGGCAAGAAAGACTCAATAAAACCATTAATACATTACAAGAAGAAATTGAAACAGAAAAAGCACAATCCAGGAAAGAAGTCAACAGTTTAAATCAACAAATTATAGCAGCTAAAGCTAACTTAAATCGTATTGCAGAAATTCGACCAGTTGATGTTCAAAAAGCACAAGCAGAACTGGATAGGGCAATGGCTCAATTACAAGAAAAACAAACAGATTTAGACTTAGCTTATATTAAGTCTCCTCTGGAGGGACAAGTGTTAAAAATTCATACCTATCCAGGGGAAAAAGTAGAGGATAATGGTATTTTAGAATTAGGAAAAACCGATCAAATGATGGTAGTTGCAGAGGTTTATGAAAGTGAAATTAATCAGGTAAAAATAGGACAAAAAGCCATCATAAAAAGTGATAATAATAGCTTTGCCGGAACCTTAGAAGGAACCGTTAAGAAAATTGGGTTACAAATTGGTAAAAAAGATGTTTTAGATACTGATCCGGCCGCGGACGTTGATGTTAGAGTGGTTGAAGTAGATATTGTGTTAACTCCAGAATCATCCGCTAAAGTTTCGGGACTCACCTATGCAAAAGTTATCACAGAAATTCAATTATAAATATTATGAAAACCCCTTTAGCTTGGTTACAGTTAACCCATGAAAAAACCCGTTTATTAGTCGCCTTAGCAGGGATTACCTTTGCTGATGTTTTGATGTTTATGCAATTGGGTTTTAGAGATGCTTTGTTTGACAGTTCCGTTAAACTGCATCAAAGTTTAGATGGTGATATTTTTATTCTTAATTCTAAAACTGATACATTAACAGGAATTAGAAGCTTCTCTCAACGTAGATTATACGAAACATTAGGAGTCGATCAAATCGAAACAGTTACTCCTGTTTATATCGGACTTGCTACTTGGAAAAATCCCCTAGTGAGAAAAACAAGGAATATTTTAAATGTTGGTTTAAACCCCGATCAAAATGTCATTATATTGCCTGAAGTACAAGAGCAAATATCAGTCACTAAACAACAAGATGTGGTTTTATATGATCGTTTAGGTCGGAAAGAATTTGGGCCGATTCCTGAATTGTTTGACTCAGGAGAAACCGTTAAAACTGAAGTAGGAAACCGTCAAATAAGAGTTGGGGGTCTGTTTTCTGTGGGGACTTCTTTTGGTGCCGATGGGACAATTATTACCAGCGATGTTAACTTTTTGCGCTTATTTCCTGAGCGAAAACAAGGGTTAATTGATATTGGAGTCATAAAATTAAAATCGGAGGCTGATCTAGAGAAAAATCTTGAGTTTTTGAGGAAAAATTTTAATTATGAAGATATTAGTTTTTATTCTAAACAAGAGTTTATTCAACATGAGAAAAAATTCTGGAGAACTCGAACAGCGATCGGCTTTATTTTTACGTTAGGAACGACTATGGGGTTTATCGTAGGAACGGTAATTGTTTATCAGATTTTATATACGGATGTAGCTGATCATTTACCTGAATATGCTACTTTAAAGGCCATGGGATACACAGATTTTTATTTATTAACCCTAGTGTTTCAAGAAGCCATTATCTTAGGTATTATTGGGTTTATTCCTGGTGTTTGTTTTTCGATGTTACTGTATTATAATGCAGCTAAAGCGACGGGTTTACCGATTATGATGGTAACATCAAGAGCAATTACGGTTCTAATTTTAACCATTTTAATGTGTTGTATAAGTGGGGTTATTGCAGTGGGTAAATTACGGGCTGCTGATCCGGCGGATATCTTTTAACTCAAGGGAACAGGGAACAGTTAAAACCAATTCAGTTAAATAAATTATGAATAATAATGCTGTAATTGATATTAAAGAACTTGATCATTATTTTGGAAAAGGAGAATTAAGAAAACAGATCCTTTTTGATATTAATTTAACGTTAAAATCAGGGGAGGTTGTAATTTTAAAAGGTCCTTCTGGTTCGGGAAAAACGACCTTATTAACCTTAATGGGAGGGTTAAGATCACCACAAACTGGAAGTCTTAAAGTGTTGGGACAAGAGTTAGTCGGTGCCAAAAAACATCAATTAGTTAAAATTAGACGTAATATCGGTTATATTTTCCAGTCTCATAACCTTTTAGAATGTTTAACGGCAAGACAAAATGTAGCCATGTCTTTAGAATTACATCCTCAATATTCCAGAGAAGAAATTAAACAAAAAACTCAAGAAATTTTAGAAGCAGTGGGGTTAGGAGAAAGGATTAATTATTATCCTCATAACCTTTCTGGAGGACAAAAACAAAGAGTGGCGATCGCTCGTGCATTAGTGAGTCGTCCGAAGATGGTTTTAGCTGATGAACCGACCGCATCTCTTGATAGTAAATCAGGTCATGAT
Organism: Cyanothece sp. BG0011; assembly: GCF_003013815.1. Classification (GTDB taxonomy): domain Bacteria; phylum Cyanobacteriota; class Cyanobacteriia; order Cyanobacteriales; family Microcystaceae; genus Crocosphaera. The sequence goes on from NZ_PRLH01000187.1 coordinate 27,552, forward strand.
GTAGTTAATATTATGCAAAAATTAGCCAAAGAACAAGGATGTACCATTCTAATTGTTACCCATGATAATCGTATTTTAGACGTAGCTGATCGCATTGTAGAATTAGAAGACGGTCATCTCAAACAGACTGAAATAGAGGTGAGTTAAACTTGATTATCTATTGATCTATTTCAATCCTATTAATTCTATGGCAACGAAAACTATGATAAATTCTTAAAAATAAATTAATTTTGAGGGGGATGATGAGAATTAATAGTCAATCTAATAATTGTCACTCCCATTCACTCAAAATTGACAACCTTTGTCATACTCCTATAGAAAGAGGAACTCCAGACCCCTAAAATCGGTCAACAGATAGCGATGAATAGGATTTTCTTTCGCTATTATTTAATACAACCCTCCAACATAAGTTTATAGTTGAAACCATGAAAATATCTAGATTACCCCTAAACCTAGCGACTCTAGCCGCCGTTACCCTCGGTAGTTTTATCCCTTCCCATCTTCCCGTTAAAGCTTCTACCTTTAGTGAAACTCAGTTAGATCAAAGTAAGGTTATTGCCATCGCTAGACCCTACGGAGACGATAAATATGATTTGTTAGTAATTGAGCAAATCCCCGATAAGCGGGATTGTTGGACAGAAAGCGGTTCCAATCCTGTCTTAGTTGACCCTTTATTACTCAATTTTGACTTTACTGGCATTTGTCGTCGTGCTACGGATAGTAACGGTTATTCCATTCGTCTCGATGGTAATGATCTTGGTTTAGATTATTTATTGCGTTTGGTCCGTCGTGACGGGGAATTAGTGTTAGTGGGAACCCCCAGAACCCCTGGTTACAGTGAAATTGTTCTCGGTAGTACCAAAGGCATGGCCGAAGGGTTTATGAAAGTTCATCTCTATCCGGGTTGGCAATTTAGTAAACGAACCTATGAAGAGAAAGTATTAGGCCACTTCTATTTTAGCGGTTCTCAAGCTGCGATCGCTGCCGGTGGGGATATTCCTGACACACCCCCTGCCACCACAACCCCGGCCACCCAAACCCCTCGAATCAGTTTTGTTGATGTTAATAACAACATCTATCAAGCCCAAATTGCTGAAGCGGTTGAAATGGGCTTAGTGTCAGGATTTGATGATAATACGTTTCGTCCTGACCAAGCGGTGACCCGTGAACAGTTGATTTCCATGGCCGTTGATGCCATTGGAACGGTTTATAAAGTAGATTTAGATGCCACACCCGAACGGGACGTAGTTTCTTTTAAAGATGTGGATAGTTCCCGTTGGAGTGCCAAAAAAATTAAATGGGCCCAGTGGAAATTCCTCAATCTTGGTAATCCTAACAACACTTTACAACCCAGTGAACCCATTACTCGGGCTGAGTTAATGGATACCATGCGTCGTATGGCTATTCATCTTAGAAATCAGCTAGACTTACCACAAGAATTACAACAAACCCAAGAACCCCTTGTTTTTTCAGATACCTCCAATAGTTGGGCCGATGGCGTGATTAGTGAAATGTCGGCTTATTGTGGTGTGGCCACTCCTCTCAATGAAGAGGGAACTGAGTTTGCCCCTGATGAACAAGCAACCCGTGACTACACTGCGGCCGCTATGGTTCGAGTTTTAGAATGTGTGAAAGCTGAAGCCGAACAAGCAGCGCAACAAAGGGAAGCAGCAGAAACCGTTACGGAAAATCAGTAATCACTTAACAGTTTGCCTACCCCCCCTGCCCCCAACCCCCCCTGCCCCCAACCCCCCCTGCCCCCCTTTTAAAGGGGGGTGTGGGGGGTGTGGGGGGTGTGGGGGATGTGGGGGGTAGAGTTTGGGGGGTTTATCGAAGGTGCAAGATATGAGTTAACTCCACTTATCTAAGTTATCGTCGTGGGTGTGAAGTAACCCTGTAAATAAATCATTCAATTTTTCAGTGCTATATTGAGGTTGCAAGAAAATTTGTCGCGCATTGATAAAATAACGTTGAATGTTTTGTAAAGGAGCCAATTTAGATTGAATAGACAATAAACTAACTTTCGGTGTCTCCATATTCATTACATTAATCCAGGTTTTAACACTGGTCGGTAATTGTTTACCCATACGAAAGTTTAAATTTTCCTGGGATAAGGATTCAATATAACTTGAAGTTAAAAACATTTTATACTGAGATTTTTTAGGGGTTAACTGTTGAATAAATGCTAAACTAACTCCCCTGACTAACTGACGAACAGGTTCAGCTTCTATTCCCATCACTTCTTTGACTAGGGTACTCTGTCCCATCACACTATTCATACTATTCATATCACTAATACTCATGTGAGTTCCTCCCATGGCCATGATCATATATTTTTCTGTGGACAGTTGTTTGAAAGGTTTTAATTGATGGGCAATGGTGGGGGTTATGCCATCATCGGAAGCGGATAACATTAGGGTGGGAACTTTAATTTGAGATAAATTATCCCCAAATAATTCGCCAATAATGGGATTAAAAACAATGATTTGTTTGATACGATTATCTTTAAATGTTCGTTGGGGATAAGGTAATTCTCCTGCTGCACATTGTAACCAATCTGCCGGCGATCGCCCTAGGGGAGATTTGTTTTGACAAAAACGTCTTAAGCTTTTCAAATCTAAGGATGCACCCCCCAAGGCCAAGGCAGTATAACCTCCAAAAGAATGACCAATCATACTAACTTTTTTAGTATTAAATTTTCCTTTAAATTGGGGATTTTTTTGATTGATAAGGCTTAATCGATTTAAAACAAAACTAATATCTTGCGGGCGATCAACGAATTCTGCTGAGGGTAAAATTTGACTTAATTTTATCCCTGTTGCTGTTTTAATTAAGGCATTAATATCACTTCCAGGATGTTCAACAGAAACCACTGTCAGACCATAAGAGGCTAAATGTCTGGCTAAATAGCGTAGAAAACGACGATCTGAGGCAAATCCGTGGGACATAATTACCAGAGGACCGTGGGTTTTTTTGGCCGTATAAATATCTAGGGGAATGTAGCGATCGCGACTACGATCATAAAGGACAGCAGTTTTTATAGAAACTGTTTGATCTCCTGTTGCAGTGGGATCAAATTTTGCTAAAATATCGGTTTGAGAAGAATTGCTGAAACCTTTTTCTAATTGGGAATTAATCAAGCGACTGTGTAAAAAAGAACCATTCATTTTTAACCCTAAAAGGGCTACTTTTGACACATCAATAGTAACAGTTTCTTGGGGATACACTCGTAAAAAATTAATAATACTCAAATGATTTGTTTGTTTTAAAAATAATTGTAACGCTTGTTTAAGTTCCGAGGCATCACTATCAGGTAAAGCTTGACTCATTTGCTTTAATAATTTTTTGCCGTCGTCACTTTTAAAAAGATCGTCTAAAAATTGTTCTGCAATTAAAGGATCGATATTAAAACTTTGAGATAAAATTTGTTTAACTTCACTGTTTAATAAAAAACTATAAGGTTTTAAACTATGAGGAATATCTTCACTTTCTGTCAATTTCTGTAAGTCTTCAACTGCAATTTTATGATGCAGTAATCCTGCTTTTAAGATAACATTTTCGGCGGCCAAGGTAGGAGATGCGCCAACAAATAAAGATAATAAAATGGGGGACAAACCCCCGACTACGTTGAAAACAAAAGGCGAAAGCAGTTTCAAAAATTTCATAGGTGCAAAGAATAAAAAGTAATGAAAATTGACTACCTTTGAGTTTCTCCCATTGCCAGTACCTTCGAGGAAGTATTGTTGATTGTTTCCTGTCTAGTTGCCAACCGGCTGGGTGAGATTCCTTTTCTTAGTATGCCCAATTATAAAGCTTAACTTAGCAATCTTCCGTGACGAAAAAGACGAATATACATCTAGTTACCTAATCATCTTTATCTGATGATTCAGTCAGGGATCGCTTGTGACAATTTAGAAAGTGTCATAAATTAGGTTGGCTTTGAGTATTTAAGTTGGTACATTATGTTTGTGTGTGAGGAGTAAGAGTGATATGAAAACGCCTTTGGAGTCGAAACACGGCAAGACGCCCGAAGGCTTTTCATTTTTATCTTTAAGACAATTGAATACATAACTAATACCAGAGCTTGTTTTATAGTAGACGAAGGTTTCTAATGTTAAGTTTCACCGAAGGGGTACACTTGTCTGAGAGTTGAGTGTACTGATTGTTGTTTATATAAAGTTTTTTGAAGTTTGCTCATGAACAATAAGTTATTAGTAATCGGAGCGATCGCTACTCCAGTCTTACTCTCGATGGTGTGGGGCCTTAACCGACTCTGGGATCACAGACTTGAGCTAGAGGAAGATCCTCTATCCCATAACGAAAGAGGCACGCTTACTGACCAACAGGGGGAATCTCCCCTACGGGATCTAGGCATCATTGCAACCGGTGCTGCTGGACTGTTCGTGTTGCTTAATCGTCGCTTTGCCTCCAGGGATGCAGAGAGGGCTGATCTTAGTGGTGCTGATCTTAACTGTGCCGACTTCAAAGATACCAATCTTAGTAAAGCTGACCTTAGCGGTGCTAATCTTAGATGTGCTAACCTTAGCGGTGCTAATCTTAGATATGCTAACCTTAGCGGTGCTAATCTCACTGGTGCTGACCTTAGCGGTGCTGACCTCAGTAATACTGAGTTCAGATATGCCAATCTTAGTGGTGCTAACCTCAGATATGCTAATCTCAGTGATGCGGACCTGAGATATGCTAACCTTAGTGATGCTCACCTCAACTGTGCCTTAGTTGGTGGTGCCAACTTTAGTGATGCTAACCTGAGCGGTGCTTTGTTATTTTTTCTCAATTTACGAGAGGTTCAAAATCTTGAACCGCTTCAACTAGAAGCCAAACCTTCACCTTTTTTGTGTCATGTTGCCCTGCCTCGTTATTCCCAACAACCTGATTTAGATCCTAATCGTGACTGCCATCTCATTCCCCAACTCTTGAGCGCACCGCAAAGGGGATCTCTTCGAGATCCCGATGACATTTCACTCAAAGAAGCTCAAGAAATCATTAATGAAGCCCGACGACACAAATGGGACTAACCCCCCCCGCCCCTAACCCCCCCTGCCCCTAACCCCCCCTGCCCCCCTTTTCAAGGGGGGTGTGGGGGTGTGGGGGGTAGGGAATAGGCAAGAGTTAGGTGTCTTTGAAACACTATTAATAATTGTAGGTATAGCAGTTGAAGCCTAGGTTAGGACATCCTGAACCGTTGAAACTTAGTCTCAGCCTACTTTTGCCTTTTGCCTTTTGCCTTTTGCCTTTCGCGTAGCGGTATAATAGCATTGTATTTCATGGGTATTCCTGATTATCAATCGATCATGTTTCCTTTGCTTCAATATTCTGGAGATGCTCAAGAACATTCGTTACGAGAGTGTATTGAAGCTTTAGCTAGTCATTTTAATCTAACTCATGAAGAAAGAAAACAGTTGTTACCCAGTGGAAAACAAGCTATTTTTGATAATAGGGTAGGATGGGCAAGAACTTATTTAAAAAAAGCAGGACTGTTAGTTAGTACAAGACGAGGCTATTTTAAAATAACAGAAAGAGGTCAATATATCTTAAAAGATAATAGTATTCAAGAAATTGATGCTAAATTTTTAAAGCGTTTTCCCGAATTTATTAATTTTACCAATAATACAAAAAATAAAAATAATAACTTATTATCTTCTGAGTCTAATCAACAGTTAAATGTCATAGACGAAACGATAACACCAGAGGAACAATTAGAAAAAATTTATCTTAAAATTAAAGAAGAACTCAAAAAAGAACTATTAGAAACCATTAAACAATATCCTCCTAACTTTTTCGAGAAATTAGTCATTGATTTACTGATTTCTATGGGATATGGAGGATCAAGAAAAGAAGCAGGGGAAGCAGTGGGAAAAGTGAATGATGGGGGCATTGATGGTATTATTAAAGAAGATAGATTAGGGTTAGATGTTATTTATATTCAAGCTAAACGTTGGGAAAATACTGTTGGCAGGCCAGAAATACAAAAGTTTGCCGGTGCATTATTAGGAAAACAAGCCAAAAAAGGCATATTTATTACTACTTCTAACTTTAGTAAAGAAGCAATAGAATACACAACCATGATCGACAGTAAAATTATTTTAATTGACGGGGAAAGACTAAGTGAATTATTAATTGATTATAACGTGGGGGTTTCTCTAGTTGAATCCTATGCTATCAAAAAAATAGATCACGACTATTTTACAGAATAACCCCTTTTGATTAAACTAAGAAAAGAAGAAAATAGAGGATAAATTGATTATGACTGTGTTACTCGCTGGGGATATTGGAGGAACGAAAACCATTTTACGTTTAGTTAATTCAGAAAATCCTAAAAAAGTAAAAAATTTACCGGAACAAACCACCTTGTATGAAAAATCTTATCCTAGTCAAAACTATGATGATTTAGTACCGATTGTTAGAGAATTTTTAAAGGAAGCCAAGCAAGAATTAGAGCAAGAAATTACCATAAAAAATGGCTGTTTTGGTATTGCCGGACCGGTGGTTAATAATGCCTCAGAATTAACCAATTTAAGTTGGTCATTAACTAGCGATCGCTTAGAAAAACAGTTATCCTTAGAAAGAGTAAATCTAATTAATGATTTTGCTGCCATTGGTTACGGTATTTTAGGGTTAGAAAAAGATGATGTATACTCTTTACAAGACATTGAACCGAAACTGAATACACCTATGGCGGTTTTAGGTGCCGGAACGGGTTTAGGAGAATGTTTTTTGACCCCGTTAGAAAGTGGAGTTTATGAGGTCTTTTCTTCAGAGGGTTCCCATGGAGACTTTGCCCCACGAAATCAATTAGAATTTGAATTATTAACCTATATTAAAGATAACTATAATTTACCCAGAGTGTCTATAGAAAGGGTGGTTTCTGGTATGGGAATTAGTGCAATTTATCAATTTTTACGTCATAAATATCCTGACAAAGAATCTAACCGATTAAAAGAAATTTATCAAGCTTGGAATAGTGAAGAAAACATTGATTTAAGCGCAGAAGTTTCTAAAGCCGCTTTAGAAAATGACGATGCTTTATGTCAACAAACAATGGAAATGTTTATTTCTGCTTACGGCGCAGAAGCGGGAAACTTAGCTTTAAAAATCTTACCCTACGGAGGATTATATATAGCAGGTGGAATTGCCGCTAAAGTATTAACTTTACTGAAAAAAGGGTCATTTATGGAATCTTTTAAAGCCAAAGGACGCATGAGTTCACTCTTATCTAAAATGCCTGTTCATGTTATTTTAAATCCCAAAGTGGGTTTAATTGGCGCTGCTTTACGGGCAGCCAAATAACGTTTATATACTTATTTTTTAAGCATTATATGAACCACTCCCAGACCATTGTTATCAAAATTGGCACCTCAAGTCTGGCTCAACCAGAGACCGGAAAATTAGCCCTATCAACCATTGCTGCTTTGGTGGAAACATTAACAGAATTAAGGCAACTGGGTTATTCTGTTGTCTTGGTTTCATCGGGGGCGGTGGGAGTGGGTTGTAGTCGCCTAAAGCTAACAGAAAGACCTAAAAAAATAGCGACCAAACAAGCCATTGCGGCCGTGGGACAAGGTAGATTAATTCGTGTTTATGATGACCTTTTTACTGCTTTAAATCAACCCATTGCTCAGGTTTTGTTGACTCGTAGGGAATTAATGGAACGTAGCTGTTATGTCAATGCAAAAAATACCTTTGATGCTTTGTTTGAATTAGGCGTTATTCCCATTGTTAATGAAAATGACACCGTGGCGATTGAAGAGTTAAAATTTGGAGATAATGATACCCTTTCTGCTTTAGTCGCTAGTTTAATTAATGCCCATTGGTTGTTTATTTTAACGGATGTTGATCGACTTTATTCGGCTGATCCTCGCACCTTTCCTGATGCGAAACCCATTAAACTTGTTAATCGTTTAGAATTAGATCAATTACAAATTAAAGCAGGCAATAAAGGCTCCCAATGGGGAACCGGAGGAATGTTAACCAAACTAACAGCAGCGAGACTGGCAACATCAGCCGGTGTAACTACCATCATAACCCATGGGAAGAAGCCAAAAAACCTCTTAAAAATTCTCAACGGCGAAGACATTGGCACGAAATTTGAAGCCCAATTAAAAAATGATAATGCCCGAAAACGTTGGATCGCCCATGGGTTATTACCGAGGGGAAAATTGTATCTAGATAAGGGTGCAGTCAAGGCTATTTCTCAAAAAGGAAAGTCTTTATTAGCAGCAGGAATTATTAAAGTTGAAGGGGAGTTTGATTCTTTAGAAGCGGTTCAATTATGCAATGAAATGGGCAAAGAAATTGCAAGAGGCATTGTTAATTATAGTCAAGAGGAAATTGATAAAATAAAAGGCAATCATTCAGATAAAATTCCCGAATTGTTAGGGTATCATGGAGCAGAAACTATCGTTCACAGAGATAATTTAGTCATTAATTGAGGTAAGCGGATGACAGTTAATAATCAGTTTAATTCTTCCCAGTCTTGGAGACATTTATTACAACAAAATCGTGCTATTGCTGTGATTCGCACTGATAATATCGATCAGGGGGTAAACATGGCTAAAGCCGTGGCAGCCGGGGGAATGAAACTGATTGAAATTACTTGGAATAGTTACCAACCAAGTCAAATTATTCAACAATTAAGAAAAGATTTACCTGAGTGCATCATTGGCACTGGTACCATTTTAACCCTAGAAGACTTAGAAAAAGCGATCGCAGCCGACATTCAATTTTGTTTTACCCCCCATGTTAATCAAACTCTGATTAAAACAGCCATTAATCATGACATTCCCATCATTCCTGGGGCATTATCCCCGACGGAAATTATCACCGCTTGGCAAGCAGGAGCCAGTTGTGTTAAAGTTTTTCCTGTACAGGCCATTGGTGGTGTTGCCTATATCAAAGGGTTACAAGGTCCTCTCGGTGAGATTCCCCTAATCCCCACAGGAGGGGTGACTTTAGATAATGCAGCCTATTTTATCGAAGCAGGAGCCATTGCTGTTGGCCTATCGAGTCAGTTATTTCCTCATCAGGCTTTAGCTCATCAAGACTGGGATAGGGTTACCCAACAGGCTCAACTGTTGATGAAACGTCTTGCAGAATTTCAGCCATAAAAATGCCTACGAAGTAGAGACTCGTAGGCTAAGCTCTTGAATTGTTAAGAATGATGAAAACTACTTGACAATTACCTTACCAACCATACCAGCACCACGGTGAGGTTCACAGTAGTAAGTATATTCTCCAGGCTCGTTAAAAGTGCTTTCAAAGGTTTCGCCAGGGGAGAAAACAAGTCCTTTGTGGGAAAGTTTGGAACTTCCTTCAACCACAACGTTATGGGGAGCTAACTTATTATTAACCCACTTAACCGTATCTCCTGGGCTAATTTCGACCTTGGAAGGTTCAAATTTTAACATACCACCGTCCGAACCCATTTTAACTTCAACGGTTTCGGCGGCTGCGGGGTTAACAGCTACAAAGAAACTGGAGATAACGAAAGCAACTGTAGCAATGAGTAGACCTAATTTCTTAGACATTATATTATTCCCTATAAGTTCTTGAAGGCAAAACGATGTTTTGTCTGTTTTTCTGTCCGTTTCTGATTATAAGAAAAAGAGAGACCTTTTACAAGCTGTCTTTGGACAAAAAAGATTTTTTTTGCTATCTAACAATCCAAACTGTGACAGGTTGGCAAGTTTGACACAGCGTCTTTTGACAGACTGAGAAGTTATAGCGAAGATTAATAACGGATTGATCTTTGTAAGGAGAACACAGAACACGATGAAAAGATTATTGTCCCTGATTTTACTGTTTTTTGCCTTTTTTTGTTTCAGTTTTGTTTCCCCTGCCTTAGCCGGTGATGCGGGTGCAGGTAAAGGCATTTTTACCGCTAACTGCGCCTCCTGTCATATGGGAGGAGGTAATGTGGTAGCAGGAGCTAGTAAAGGCTTGACAAAAAGTGCTTTAGAAAAGAACCAAATGTTGAGTGAAGAGGCCATCATTGCTCAGGTAACTAAGGGGAAAGCTGCAATGCCTGCCTTTTTAGGACGTTTAAATGCTCAACAAATTGAAGATGTGGCAGCTTATGTTTTAGCGCAAGCTGAAAAAGGCTGGTAAGTAAAAGCCATAGGGTTTTGTACTATGGCCAGATAGTTTATTTTAATTGATAAAGCCTGCTGATGCAGGCTTTATTTGTTACTAGCATATCAGTTAAAGGGTTTCTTCTTTTTCTAATTGTTTCAAGGTATTGATAGCGTGTTGGGCGTTATCTATGTTACCTTGGGCTGTAAATAATTCGGCCGCTTTCTCTAAATCTGCGATCGCTTTTTCTCTTTCTTTTAGTTTAAAGCGAGTTACCCCTCGGTTATGATAAGCATCGGCAAAATTGGGATTAAATTGAATGGCTTTGCTATAATCTTGTACGGCTTGTAGGGACTTTCCTAAACGATTATAAGCTAAGGCACGATTATAATAGGCTTTAGGGTTATTTTCATTGAGAGCAATGGCTTGATTGTAGGCTAATATGGCTGCTTCGTGCATTTTTAAATCATCTTTGGCATTCCCTAGATAGATATAAAAGTCTGCATAATTTGATTCTATTTTAATGGCTTCTGAACAATCGTTAATGGCCTGTTCATAATTTTTTAGTTGATAGTAAGCATAACAGCGATTACCATAAGCATAGGCAAATTCGGGCTTTAATTCAATGGCTTGATTATAATCATTAATTGCCTCTTCAAATTGCTCTGAAACTAAGTAAGAATAACCTCGGTTGTAATAAGCATCTGCGTCGGTTTCATCCAGTTTAATGGACTCGGTAAACGCCTCTATGGCTGCTGAATAGTTTCCTGCATCGATTTCATCGACTCCTTTGTTATACCATTGTACTGCCGTTAATGATGGGGTTTCTTCTGACTCTTCTAAAACCGTTTCTTCGGGGGTTTCTGGTTCTTGTTGACTCCAACTTGCTGTTAAATTGAACGTCATATTAGTGACAGAAACAACACTCCCGACGAGTAAAATTGTATATATTTTTTTGAGTTTAATCATAGTTTTAAAAGCAATTAAACTAATTAATTTATTAATTTTAACTGAACTAAATTTATTTTATGGCACCATTGGGGCTATATTATAAACGACGTGGACTACAAACGGCAAGCACCCCTAATACTTTTATTCCCTGACTTTGTAGAATTTTGACAGCTTCTTTAACTGTTGTTCCTGTGGTATAAATATCATCAATTAATAAAACAGGTTTAGATAAGGTCGTATTTTGTAAAGATTTTCCTAATTGAAACGCCCCTTTCATATTTTTTTCTTTTTCTGTAACGCTTAACCCAAACATAGCTTTTGTTTGACGAACTCTAATTAAACCGTTACTCTTTAAAGGGTATTTTGTGACTTGACAAAATCCTCTCCCTATGATTTCTGATTGATTAAATCCTCTGCTTTTTTCTTTGGTTTTATGAAGAGGAATGGGAATAATTAACGGGGATAAATTAGGATCAATTAACGCATACTTTTGCCAGGTTTCTGCTAAACAAAACCCCAAAAGTTCACCGATTTTGGGATGTTTATCATATTTTAAAGCTGCGATCGCTTGTTTTAATTTACCGTCGTATTCTCCCCAAACGAATAAAGGTAACTCGCCTCCCCAGAATATTTTAGGATCTTTTAATTGACAACTTTTTAACTGTTTCTGACAATAATCACAAATTTCTTGCGGGGTAGCCCTTTCACAGAGAGGACAATTTTCTTGTAGGAAAATTGACAGAATATGCTTTAACATAATTTTTCATACAGTGAACAGTTACCAGTTAATTTTATTATTCAATCTTCACTGTTCACTGTTCACTGCTCACTGTTTTAGCTATTGGCAGGAGCTTCAGGATACAAGCCTAATTCTTTCGCTAATTCACGGGCAACATGGATTAAAAATTTTGCTCCATCGGGGTTATTTTCATGAGCCATCATGGTAGAAACTTGTACCAAAGATTCAATAAACCCCTGGTCTATTAATTCGCTATGTGCTGTTAATAAGTTAGGTTCTTCTCCATTGGGACAACGCATTAATTGATCGATCAAATTAAAATATTGTTCTTGACGAGATACAGTCATGATGTCTCCTTTATCCTCAGGAATAAGCGTTAAGAATCGTGTCTGCCTTTATTCTAGTAGTAGGGTTTCGGTTTCTTCGACGATTCTTAAGGTTTTTTTTGCACTTTTTTGGAGAACTTCTCGCCGATGGGTTTAGTAAGTATTCACCTCTCTTGCTTGTTTAGAGTAAATCCAAACCGCATGAATAGCTCCGGGAAGCCAACCCAACAGGGTTAACAAAATGTTGATTAAAAGAGTTCCATTGACTCCCACCATGAGAAACACACCGAGGGGAGGGACAAGAATTGATAGAATTAATTTTAAAATTTGCATCTTTTTACTTCAATAACAATTACAACTTCTTTAATGGTAAAAAAAATAGATAAAATATCATCCTTCTTAAGACAGAGAAAAAAAGATGAGGCAGTAATTAGAAACGATTAATGGGTAATTCTCTAAGATCTTATCTCGTTAGACAGATAAAATATTAGAGAGAGTTTGTTAAATTATTACTGTCTAGCGTTAGAAAAAATATATTTTTGTTAAAGTTTAGGAGATAAATATGTTAAGGAATCTATTAACATTATTAGGAACGGCTCTCAGTTTATTAGTGGTTGACATTATTTTTCCGGGGGTCAACTTAGCGAATTTTCCCTCTGCGTTAATTGCAGGGCTGATTATCGGTTTAATTAACGTTTCAGTGAAACCTGTCATCTCTTTTTTAAGCTTACCCCTCAACTTCGTTACCTTAGGGGCTTTTTCTTTAGTGGTGAACGGCTTTTGTTTTTGGTTAGCGTCTGCATTTGCCCCTGGGTTTAGGGTGAGTGGCTTGCTATCTTTCTTACTGGCTCCTGTGATCTTATCTTTCGTTAACACTTTCTTAAGTGAATATTTTGCCGAGAAATATCCGAAGCTAACCAGCAACGATGCTCAGTAGATCGAAAACTTACTGGTAAAAGTAGCAGGGGAGGGTCAGAGAATGGGAGCAGGGAGAGGATTTTGAGTTAAATACAAGCAAATAAGTCTTTCTTGGGATTTATTTTGTGATCTCAAGAGTAACAACTTTGAAATCAATTTAGTTTTATTTTTATCTCCCCCGCTCCCTGCTCCCTACTCCCCTGCAACCCCAAGATGAGAATGTTTGTGATCTACTATTCTGTATAGTCTTAGGCATTGCCTAGACTCAAAAATCTGGCATAATAACGATGATCAACTAGATAAGGTCATAGTCGTCTGTGAAATTGCCCTTTCGATCGCAACCCCCCAACCCTCAACCTCCCGTCGAAGACAACCCATCCGGCTTAGGAACCTTTGGGGGTGTTTATACCCCTTCTATTTTGACCATCCTGGGCGTAATCATGTATTTACGCTTTGGTTGGGTTGTCGGCAATTCAGGGTTAATCGGGACGATTTTAATCGTTGTCTTAGCCAATAGTATTACCTTTTTAACCGCCCTTTCCGTTTGTGCCATCGCCACCGATCGCGTAGTCAGAACCGGAGGGGCTTATTATATGATTAGTCGCTCTCTGGGAGTCGAAACCGGGGGGGCAGTGGGCATCCCCCTTTATTTTGCCCAAGCCCTTTCTGTGGCGTTATACACCATCGGTTTTGCTGAAAGTGTGGTGACAGCCTTTCCTGACTTGGGCTTAAGTCAACTCTACATCGCCTTAATTGTCACCGTCGGCGTAGGCATTTTAGCCTTTACCTCGGCTGATATTGCCATTAAAGCCCAATATTTCATCATGGCGGCCATTGTCTTATCATTATTCTCTTTCTTCTTTGGTCATTCCGTCGAAGAAACCCATATCGAACTGTGGGTTAATAATAAAGAACCCTTTTGGGGTGTATTTGCTGTCTTTTTTCCGGCGGTAACTGGAATCATGGCCGGGGTAAATATGTCAGGAGACTTAAAGGACCCCATTAAAGCCCTACCCATCGGCACCTTGGCTGCCGTGGGAACCGGGTTTTTAATCTATATGACTTTACCCATCTTCTTAGCCATGCGGGCCAATAGTAGCACCTTAATTGCCGAACCTTTGATTATGCAACGCATGGCCTTATGGGGACCGGCCATTTCCTTAGGGGTTTGGGGGGCAACCCTCAGTAGTGCCATTGGTAGTATTTTAGGAGCCCCGCGTATTCTTCAAGCCTTGGCCAGAGACGGCATTTTCCCCCCGTGGATGAGCTTTTTAGGCCAGGGGAGTGGGCCCAACGATGAACCGAAAATAGGCACATTGGTGACGTTTGCCGTAGCGATCGCTGCGGTTTGTATTGGGGACTTAAATATTATTGCCCCAGTGTTAACCATGTTTTTCTTGACCACCTATTTAGTCTTAAATATTTCGGCCGGGGTAGAAGGGTTATTAAATAGTCCCTCGTTTCGTCCCTCTTTTAAAGTGCCTTGGGCTTTATCTTTATTAGGGGCTGTTGGCTGTTTAGGGGTGATGTTTCTCATCGATGCTTTGGCTACCTGTGTGGCTGCTATTGTGGTTATTGCCATCTATTTTTGGGTGCGTCAACGGGAGTTGATGGTAACGTGGGGAGACGTGCGACGAGGTATCTGGATGGCTATTTTACGCATGGCCATTTTACAAACGGACCACACCGATGATACAAAAAATTGGCGGCCTCAATTTTTAGTCTTGTCGGGTGCGCCCACTAAACGCTGGCCGTTAATTCAGTTAGCCCAAGCGTTGACCCATGAGCGAGGGTTAATTACGGTTTCCAGTGTCTTACCCCAAGGATCACGGGATATTGCCGGTCAAGCGGTATTAGAACGGCGTATTCGGGACTATTTACAACGTCGTGGGGTACAAGCATTAGTTAGGTTAATTACGGCCCCTGATCCCTTCGATGGGGCTGAAAGACTCGTTGAAACCTATGGGTTAGGATCGATTGTTCCGAATACGATTTTATTGGGTGATTCTCAACAAACCACTCACCGCGATCGCTATTGTCAAATGATCGCTAATCTTTATAAGGCACAGCGCAATGTCATTGTTTTGCGAGAAAATCCTAATTTATCCTATGATCCCTGGCACGAGTCAAAAAATCGTCGCTTTCGTATCGATGTTTGGTGGGGAGGTGGAATACAAGGGAATGGTAGTTTAATGTTGATTTTGGCTTATCTACTCCACTCTAATCCGAAATGGCAAAAAGGCGAGATTCATCTTAAGTTAGTGGTCATGGATGAAACTGCGGTGAGTGAGGCCCAACATAACTTAGATAAATTAGTCCAAGATTTACGCATTGATGCCGTATCTGAGATTATTGTAGCCAATGGTCGCACCTTTGCCACTATTCTGAAACAGTCGTCTCAAGGGGCTGACTTTATCTTTTTAGGAATGCCCTCTCCCAGTGACGATAAACTGTTTGTTCCTAACTATGAAAGACTACAACATTGGACTGAAGATTTACCTACCACTGTTTTTGTTTTAGCTGCCCCTGAGTTTAATTTCCAAGAAGTTTTAGGAGAAAATTGAATATTACTGTAGGCCGATGCACTGCCCACCTTACTAGGTTATAGGTTACACTTTTCTCTAAGTAAAGATAAAGCTAATTCAAAACTATTGGGTTGGGTTTGTACCGTATAAGCTTCTCTTTCTAAGTCTTTACGATGAATATCTCGATACCCTTGAAAAAAAGGACGCGCTTGATTAATGGGTTCTAGGGTTAATCCTAATGCTGTGATTTCTCCTTTTCCTGCACAGACTTGAGACGCATGAACCGATTCATGAATGATAGTTGGTAGGGCAATATGGAGATCAAAAACAACGGGATTAATCCATATTTTTTTTGTGGTAACTTGTAAGAGTCCATAAGCTCCTCGTTTCGGTGGTAAAGCAATAATTACCTCAAATCCTGCTTTTTCTAATTCTTGTTTTAACTGATTAAATTGTTGATTATTTTCTCTATTCTGAGCGAGTATTTTATGATTTTCAATCCCTTGATCACGAATTATTGATAGATACTTTAATGATTGCTCATAAAAGCTCAAAGAAATTAATAAAAAAGAAGTTGATAGTAATTGCAACATTGAGATTATCCCCTGTATATTAATAAATTGTAATCCACCCTAACAATTTTAAATACTATTTTAATTATTATTCTTATTAATAAACCTCATCATGTGACCCAATATCCACTAGAATAATTAAAGATTCTAAAGTCTTTAGTAACCTACTTTTGAGTTTGGCCTTTTGCGTAGCGGTATAGCCGTATTATACTAAATAATAGCGGATATTGATCATAAGAGCGTTAAATTACCTAATCAAAATACACCTAATTTGTTATTCTTTGATAATTATTAATAAGATTTTCAATACTATTTAATAACTTTTCTTGAGTCCAATGATAAGATAAAGAAGCAGCGATCGCACAACCTCCGGCCCCCACACCTTCTTTAACATATCCCTTTTCATAGATTCTCAATTGTTCATAAGAAGAACCAGAAAAATTCAATTGAGTAGCGAATAAAGGAACCGTACCAATATCATCCGCTAAAGCAACAGTATTTCCTGTAATATCTTCTGCTACCCAGCGCGTTGTCCCCACAATAATATTATCTAAATTAACATCACATTTAGAAGTATTAATAATGCTTTGAATTAAAGCATAAACCGCTAACATTTGCGTTCCTCCAGCCAACATGACCCCCGTTTTTAAACTAGCACTAATCGCCATTCCTGCGACTACAATTTGCATGGGATCACCCACAGCAGCCACTAATTCAAAAGGATTAATCGGTTTAAAAAAAACATAAAATCTAGCATTTGTCAAGCCTTTTTTTACGATTAATTCTTTTTGTTCATGATTACAAGTCGGATGACTACTATTAACTTTTCCTGTAGCGTTAAAGCCTAATCCTGTTAAAATAGCCAAGGCGGTTGTTGTGCCACCTACAACACATTCACTGAGAATTAAATAATTTTTTGTAGAAGTTTTCGATAATTTTTTACCCCAGTTTAATCCTTGTTGAAATAACTCATAAACTAACGGTAAGGGTAAGGCTTTTCCTGTGGTTAAACAGTGGGCCGGTTTGCCCCCTAAATCAATGTAAGAAACAGAAGGAGGAATCGGTAAACCAGCATTAAATAAATAAATCGGAATATGACACGCTTCTACCACCGCGCGAGTAATAAATACAGGAGAAACCCCTTGGGTTAAAGGAGGTAACCGGTATTGATAAGAAGATTGAACCCCATTAATTAAAAATTCGGCATCAGCGATCGCAGTATATTTTCTCGCTTCTGGCGTTGCCCCGGCTGCTGAAATACCCCGAATTAAAGCAGTCTCAGTAAAGCCTAAAATACAAGCAAAAATTGGTGAAAAGTCTTGATAGTTTTCAACCCATTTCTGTCCTAATGAATGAGCAGTATAAATGCGAAACATCTTTTTTCAGTGATCTCTGACCCGTGGGCAGTGATCAAGTTATGACAATTAGATTGCAATGGTAGCACTTACAGACTTATGATGTCTATGGGTTTATTTTATGTATGATTAAAGCGTGAAAGTCTTAGTTGTGGGAAATGGAGGGCGAGAACACGCCCTAGCTTGGAAACTACTTCAGTCGCCTCAAGTAGAACAGTGTTTTTGTACCCCTGGCAATGGAGGCACTGCTTTATTGGAAAGGTGCGAAAATCTTCCCTATGCAGTGGATGACTTTGGCAATATTGCTGAATATGTCCAGAAACATAAGATTGATTTCGTGGTGGTTGGACCAGAAGTTCCCTTAGCGAAAGGCATCACCGATTATTTACAACGCTACAATATTAAGGTATTTGGACCGACTCAAGCTGGCGCACAAATCGAGTCTAGCAAGTCTTGGGCTAAAAAATTGATGGCCGATGCTGGTATTGCCATCGCCCAAGGAGAGACTTTTACCGATGCAGAGGCAGCTAAAGCTTATATTACTCAACAAGGGGCCCCTATCGTCGTCAAAGCGGATAACTTAGCCGCCGGAAAAGGGGTGATCGTTGCTCAAACCGTAGAAGAAGCGCAAGCAGCCGTAGATGAGTTAATGACCACCGGTTTTAATTTAATTGTGGTCGAAGAATGTTTACAAGGGGAAGAAGTCTCTATTTTAGCCCTCACCGACGGGAAAACTGTACGGCCTTTATTACCAGCACAAGATCATAAACGCATTGGAGAAGGAGATACGGGTCCTAATACCGGCGGAATGGGGGCCTATGCACCGGCACCGATCGCAACCCCTGAGTTATTAGAAAGGGTGCAACAAGAAATTTTAGAACCGACTGTGTCAGCGTTGCGTCAACAAGGTATTAACTATTGTGGGGTATTGTATGCCGGGTTAATGGTGACACCAGAAGGTGATCCCAAAGTTCTAGAATATAATTGTCGCTTCGGTGATCCTGAAACGCAAGCGGTGTTACCTTTATTAGAAACTCCCTTAGATGAGTTGTTGATGGCTTGTATTGAAGGCCGTTTAAATGAGTTTGCCCCGTTACAATGGTATGACGGCAGTGCGGTGTGTGTAGTAGCTGCCTCTGAAGGCTATCCTGGAAGCTACGAAAAAGGAAAAGTGATTACAGGGATCACTGAAGCCGAAACCCTCGGATCAACAGTGTTTCAAGCAGGAACCAAGTTAGACGGCGAGTGCTTATTCACCGATGGGGGACGAGTGTTAGGGGTAACATCTAGGGGTCAAGATTTCAATGAAGCGATCGAGACGGTTTATGGTTGCATCGAAGCTATTGATTTTTCTGGTAAATATTATCGTCGTGATATTGGTCATCGGGTTCGTTAATCATTGATGAAAAACTAATACAAACGTTCACCACCAAACTTTAAAATACGATCCCAGTAGTAGCTAACCCTAACAACAATAGCATTAGCGTAGGGTGGGTTATACGGCGATAATTTAGTCATCACAGACACATAAGAGTCCGTCGTAACCCACCATTTTAGTTAAAACAGTCCACTACAAGATCAGCTATTCCCACCTGCTAATTAATACAAACGTTCACCACCAAACCATAAGATTATAGTTCGAGATCGTAGGGTGGGCAATGCCCATCTTACCTTTCATCTAACCATTGATTTAAACCATCTAAATCAGTAAAATCAAATAAAGCAAGAGATAACTTATCTAATTGACTAGAGGATAATTGTTTTATTTTTTGTTCAGTTTTTAAAGAAATATTCCCTAACTTTCGTTGCAGTTGACCTAAAATTAGGTTTTGTTTTCCCTCTATTTCTCCTTTTTTTTGTCTTTCTTCTCCTTCTGATTTAATTCTTTCTTCAGGAGTTAAATAACGCTGACCTTTTTCATCGTACCAATATAACCATTCTCTTTCTATTCCTTGATAAATCCCTGTTTCTTTCCCTATTCCTATATTTAATTCTGATAACCAGATTGTTTCCCCTTGTAATAATTCATAGTTTCCATTGTTTAATTGATAAACTTCTAATCTGGGTTTTCTTTTTCGCAAAGGATTATAAATAACATAATATAAAATTCCCATTTCTGCATAAAAATCTTTTTTTTGCGTATATTCTTTTCTTCTTTTATGAGAAACCACTTCTAACACTAAAATGGGAACCTTTTGTTCTTCCCATAACACATAGGATAACCGTAAATCTTCATCAATAATACGAGGAACGCCAATACTTAAAAACCCATCAGGAACAATAGCAGGTTCATAAGGATCATAATAAATACCCATATCAACCCCAAAATACCAGTCTTGTCTATCTGACCAAATTAAGGCCAGAATCGATTGAAGTAAATGGGGGATTAGGTCTTGTAATTCGTTATCCACAGGTGTATCATCAGAATCGGGTAAATCTTCGGCAGAGGGAAGACAATCTTTAGGATTATAGTTTAATAACATAATATTAGTTTCCGTTACTTAACTAGATTTAAGTCGTGGTTTAACTTCCTTATCTAATCATTTTCGGTTGAACGTCCGTAGGGGTTTAATAATATTAAACCCCAGAAAAATTGTTGATATAAAAGAGATTAATGAGAAATTAATTAAAAAGGAATGGGATCATCAGCTTCATTATCTGATGTAGGGGTTGCTGTTTCTGACTCATCCATATCATAGTCATCCTCATCATAACTATGATCCATCTGTTGGGATGATTTAGCAGAATCAAAAGAAACTACATTATCCACAGTAGAAGACTCAGCCACCCCATCTAAGGGATAAAAGCGAGAAATCACCAATTCTGCCCGTTTTTCTTTGAATCCTTCTTTCCGTTCAAAGGTATTCATCGCTAAACGGCCTTCTAAAATCAAGCGATCGCCTTCGGTGCAACTTTGTTTCATTTGGGTTGCTAAACCGCCCCATCCGACAACTTTTAAGGTACAGGGCGCATCTTCTTTGCGCCGTCCTTCAAATTCTACCAACATTTGCGCTACTTCTGTCTGGTTATCTGGGGTATAGCGTAATTCAGGGTTACTAATGACTTTCGCCATTAACACGCAAGTATTCATTTATTCAACTTCCAAGATCAACGGTATTACTATTTTATCATTCTGCACTCTTCCTCAACTTCCCACACTTCCCATTTTTAACCCATAATAAAATAGACAGTATTTACCGTAAGGAGCGTTAATGATTAGTATTGATTTAGCCCTAAAGTACACCCCTCTTCCTATTTCCGTGCAACGCAAAGAAATTGAGGACGCACAAACACTTTACGATCAGATTGTCAATGCCATGAAATCAGGAACGTCTCAGTTAATTGAGTTAACTTGTGAGAAACAAACAGAAAAAAAAGTGGCCGTCATGAGTGATCAAATTAGTGCTGTCATCCTCTCTCAAAAAGATGGTGGTGCGGCTGCCGGCAGGGTTCCTGGATTCTTTTCTATGGTTCAAGCAGAACAATAGATAAATAGAAAGGCAAAGGGAAAAAGAGATACTTATTATCTTCTTTCTTCCTTGGTCTTACCCCATTTTAGTATTCTTGATTGTCATGATTGTCATGAAAATTCTACAACCTTATCAACCTTTATTACTTCGTATCGTCCACGGTTTAACCGCTTTATTCCTCATTTTGGCGATGATTACCGCTTACTGGACTTATGATGTTTATGACGGCCGATGGGGACAAATTCCTTTACCTAAGTTTGAAGAAATCGAAGGGATTCATGGCACCTTTGGACTGTGGACGTTATTGATCTTCCCCACGTTAGTTTTTTATGGGTTTCATCAAGGCCGAAAACGTTTAATTCAACGGAATACTTTGTCTAAGTTAAGCCATATTTCTCAAAAAGGTTGGTCTTATCATTTTCATCGGGTTATTAATACCTTGACCCTTGTTTCCCTCACGTTTGCAGTGTTTACTGGCAAAATGATGGATGAAAAATGGTTACCCAATGGAGAACTTAATCATAGTTGGTATTTAGCCCATTTACTATCGTGGGTGATCATGTTTATTAGTTTAGCGGTTCATTTATTAGTTAGTGCGAAAGTGGGTGGATTCCCTTTCTTTGTTTCTATGTTTAACTGGTTCTATAAGCCACAAGATAGTCCATTACAATGGCCCAATCATCTTAAAACTTATTGGCAGAATTTCAATATTTCTTGGGTTCAACTTTGGTGGAACCAAACTTACTGGATAAAATGGCTAGAATTGCTGATTTGGTTTAGTTTAATCGCTGCTTGGATACTTGCTCTCCTTAAAGAAATGTAACACTACTTAGATGAAAAATGATTATAATAAAAATAGAGAGTCGAAACGATAAAACCATCGGCCTTTGACCAAAAAAAGGGTTCCAAGCCTCCTATTTCAAGGGGATGAAAGCGGTCGAGGGATGGCGAGGTTTCCTCGCCATATCCAATCGACCAAGAGAAGAAGAGTTTTCCTTGTTTCAAGCCTCCAAATTGAGGTGGAGGTAATTCTACATTCTACATTCTACATTCTGATTAACCTTCCTTGTCTATCCTGAAATACAAAAAGAGGACTCCCGTTATATTTCTCCCCAAAAAAAGACTCATAGAAATTAACGGGAGATGAATTTTTGCCAACAAATAAACCGACCAGCGGGAGACAACTTACACGAGTTGACATTGTGTGTAGATTAATTTAAACTAGGGAAAGTATTAATAGTGGTCGAACTAATGCTTACATTAACTTACGAATTTAAGCTAATCCCAAATAAGCAACAAATTGAGGTAATTGAACATACTTTAAATGTTTGTCGCTCCGTCTGGAATTATGCTTTAAGAGATCGTAAGGACTGGCTAAGTTCTAGAAAATCCCCTGTTAATTCTTGCTCATTAATTCAGGAATATATTATTTCTCCTGACGTACCTTACCCTAATTATCACAATCAAGCTAAAGCATTAACAAAGGCCAAGAAAACTAATGACATACTCAAATCAGTAAACGCTCAAGTTTTACAACAAGTCTTGAGGACTTTAGATAGAGCTTTTGCCGATATGCAGTCCAAAAAGTTAGGCTTTCCGCGCTTTAAAAATAGGGATAGAATGCGGTCTTATGTATATCCTCAAATGCTAAAAGATTGTATTAAAGGTAACGAAATTAAATTACCACACCTAGGATGGGTAAAGTTTAGAAAGTCTAGAGAAATACCTGATGGGTTTGAGTTAAAACAAGCTCGCATTGTAAGGAGAGCTAATGGTTACTTCATGATGCTTTCTTTACAGTTAGATGTTAATATTCCTGACGTTTCTTTTCATGGACATCCTTTAGGTATTGACTTAGGTTTAGATAAATTCTTGGCTACTTCCGATGGTGAACTTGTGGATAGACCTCGATTCTTAAATCGACTACATCGTAAGCTGAAATTGCTACAGCGTAGATTAAGAAATAAGAAAAAAGGCTCTAATAATAGACACAAGTTAAACAAAAAGATAGCTAGATTACATCAACGAATTTCTGATACTCGTAAAGACTGGCATTTCAAGTTAGCTCATCGTCTTTGTGACCAATCACAATCAATATTTATTGAAGATATTGATTTTAGGTCATGGGCTAAAGGAATGTTATCTAAACATTGTCTTGATGCTGGTTTTAGACAATTCATAACCATTCTTAAATGGGTAGCATGGAAAAGAGATGTTTTTGTTAATGAAGTTGACAAGAATTTTACATCTCAAATTTGCCCTAATTGTGGGTTTCATACTGGTAAGAAAACCCTTGATGTTAGAGAGCATAATTGTCCTGAATGTGGGTATAAAACCCACCGAGACGTGGCAGCAGCGCAAGTTATCAGAAATCGTGGTGTAGAAGAATATGCGCTAGGGCATAGCGTATCTGAAAATGCCTGTGGAGATGATGGGACGGGGGCTTTGCCTAGTTACCAATCTGTGAAGCAGGAAATCTTAAGCGCGAGTTTAAGAATCCCTCGTTATAGCGACGTAGGAGCTTAACGAGTGGAGTATGTCAAAAATGATTATCAAGGGGGTAAGTTATGACAATAATAATTGAACGGATTATTGCTAGTTTTCTGATCATAACGGGTTTATCTTATCTGTTACAAAGTTTCGTCTGGAAAGATTTAATTAAAGAACTGTTAACCAAACAGACTTGGTTAATCTTCTGGTCACTTTTATTCCTTCCTTGGGGATTAATTGTGGTTTTTGTCCATAATCTTTGGGTGGCTAACTGGACAGTGATGATTACGATTTTAGGGTGGTTAATTACTATTAAATGTGTTCTCTATCTTCTTGTTCCAGGTTGGGCAAATTTCGTTAAAAATTGGTCGGATGAATTTTTACATAGATATATTCAGATAGCTGGAGTGATCGAAACTATTTTAGGAGGGGGTTTACTCTTCTTAAGTTTGGCTGGTTAAAATCAGTTTTAAGGGAACCGTTGTTATCTTCTTGTTACTGTCTAATTGGGTTATAAGTGAGGGGTACATTATCTATTTTTCAACATAAGATAAACAAAAATCAGGAGGGTTTAATAATGATTAATTTTTTAACAGTAAAAAATGATTTAGTTTTAGCTTTAGAAGCGGAAGGCAAAGTGACGGGAGATGATTATCAATCACTGGTTATTCCTGCCATAGAAACCAAACTCAGACAATACAAAAAAATCCGTTTATTGTATGAACTCGGTCATGAATTTTCTGGCTTTGATCTTAAAGCTATTTGGGAAGATTTTAAACTCGGACTAAAGCATTGGACTGATTTTGAGAAAATCGCTTTAGTGTCTGATATTGAATGGATACGAAGGGTGACTCAATTAATAGGATTCATTCTACCTTATCCTGTTGAAGTTTTTCATAATAATCAACTGTCTCAAGCACAAGAATGGGTAAGTTGCTGAGTTATGATAATATCTTGCAACTTCGATAACCCCCCACACCCCCCACACCCCCCTTTATAAGGGGGGCAGGGGGGGTAGGGGGCAGGGGGGTTAGGGGCAGGGGGGTTAGGGGGGATGGTAAGAGGCAATAGTGACTAAACTATCTTTGATCGATTAACGATTCACCCTAACGGTTCTCACAAAGTCTAATAAGCGATGAGATAGTTCTAATTTAGAACAAGATTCTATGGTTTTTTGTTGTTCATTGGCATTAATAAAAATAGCTTGATTGGTATTAGTTCCAAACCCTGCTTCTGGCTGGTCAATAGGATTAGCAACAATAATATCTAAATTTTTACGCTTTAGTTTATCTAAGGCCGGCTTAACAATGTCTCCGGTTTGGGCAGCAAATCCAATTAAGATTTGATGGACTTTTTTGAGACTGCCTAACTTCCCTAAAATATCGGGAACCGGTTCTAATTTTAACTCAATAGGTAGCTCTTGTTTCGGTAATTTATGAGCCGTATAATTGACAGGTTTTACATCAGCTACCGCAGCGGACATAATAATAATATCAGACTCCACTAAATGGCTCATGATCACCGCTTCCATTTGGTCAGCACTCACCACAGAGATTAGTTTATAATCAGGAGCGATGGGGCGTAATTCTGGTGCGATCGGACCGTGTACTAAAGTAACAATAGCACCGCGATCGCTGGCTGCTTGAGCTAAAGCTAAGGCCATTTTTCCGGTGGAGGGATTCCCTAAAAATCTCACCGGATCAAGATGCTCTCTGGTTCCCCCTCCACTAATTAAGATCCGTTTCCCCTTAAAATCTTGTTGTCCTTGAGTGTAAGCGAGGGATTGTAATTTAGTAATGATTTCTCTTGGTTCGGCCATCCGTCCTGAACCCACGCGATCGCAAGCGAGTAAACCTGACCCCGGACCGATACTATGATAACGACTATTTCGCCGTAATTGTTGCCAGTTCCGTTGAACCACCGGCTGTTCCCACATTTCTGTATTCATGGCCGGTGCCAGTAAAATGGGACACCCAGAGGCTAAAACCGTATTGGTCAATAAGTTATCGGCCAACCCATGAGTTAATTTACCCAAGGTATTCGCGGTTAAAGGTGCAATCAAACATAAGTCTGCCTCTTCTCCCAGGGCAATATGTAAGGGTCGAGAATGAGTCCCCTGCCAAAACTCTGTATCGGTGTAAGCTTGATGACGACTGAGAGTAGAAACCGTTAAGGGTGTGATGAAGCGTTGAGCCGTTTCTGTGAGGATCACCCGAACCTCTGCCCCGGCTTGAAAGAGAGAAGAAATAACCTCACAGACCTTATAAGCAGCAATACCGCCACTAATGCCTATGAGGACCACTTTAGACTTGAGCATGATTAAGCTTCGTCATAAGCTTCGATATCGAGCAAGTAGAGATAAGGTTCTGCGAGGTCTTGACGTTGGAAAGCGATCGCTCGCAATGTATGCCAATCTTTGAGGGCTTCAAAGGGATTGGTATAATCATCTTGTTCGAGTCGTCCTGCCAGATCCGCTACATCTTGCTCTGTCATCACAGAAATGTCTTGCCCTGTCAAACTTACGGTTGTCATCACCGCACCTCCTCTGACGTTGCTAATTCTCCCGTCTTTCCCATTGTACCCTGATCCCTAACAAATCATCTCTTCCTTTCAATTATTCTTATTGTTTCTCGTTTGGCAACTTGATTGTTTCTTAATATCTTCTTATTTTTTATAAGTTTTATTTATCAATTTTAAAATTGATCATAATCTACATACAACTTTACAAAAAAAGAATATTCGTTTAACATTCTTAAGGAATCATAAAACTCTATTGCACCCATAACACAATAATTATGAATACGACTGTGAGGATTTTAAGCCTTTTAAAAGTAGCCAGTGCTACGGCTTTAACCTGCTGTTCTGTGCTTGGTGGTTTTGCCACCCCTGCTATGGCGCAACTCGGTTCTATTTCAGGAACGAAATTCAACGATCTCAATAAAAATGGCATCAGAGATCCCTTAGAACTCGGTTTAGCTGGATGGGAAATTCAACTGATCGACTTTGATGGTGACGTGATTGCAACCGATACCACTAACTTATTCGGTAATTACGAATTTACAGGCTTAGCACCGGGTCCCTATGTGGTACGAGAAGTACAACAATCGGGTTGGAAACAAACCTTACCCAACTTTATTGAAAGTCTGCAACTCGGTGTCGTTAACGGAGGTTGGGATTACGATGATCCCGATAATGATTGGCCACTGATTGCACCGGATGCTAACGGTAACTTTCAATCGCCGGTCAATATTACCGATACCCCTACCATTGATTTAAGCGAATATTTGACCGTTAACTATACCGGTCAAAACCTAGATCAAGTTGCCAATGCTGGCAAAAACTTCAATGTTGAATATTTACCCAGTAGTTTCAACGATATAGATGTAGCAGGAGAAACCTTTGAACTGCAACAGTTCCATTTCCACTACGAAAGTGAACACGCGATCGATGGACTCCTCTCGGACATGGAGTTACACTTTGTTAACCGCCATGTCGACGGAGGATTATCGGTTCTGGGGTTATTAGTAGAAGAAGGTAGCGAAAATCAGGAGTTAAAACCCCTGTTTGATGCCATTGAAGATGAACTAGATACCAATGGCAGTCTTCCTTCTAGTTTCACCTTGGGTCAAAACCTAAATATTGGCGATATCATCCCCACTAATTTTGATGGTTGGTTCTATAATGGCTCCTTAACCACACCTCCTGCAACGGAAGGGGTTAACTGGTTTGTCTTTGAAGATACCATTCAGATGTCTGCTGGACAAATCGACATCTTCCAAGATTATCTATCTAGTATTGGTTTTACCAAGAATAATCGACCGTTACAGGATTTGAATGGAAGACAGTTTAACGAACATAATCATCAAGAAACCCTGAATGGGGGATCGATTTCTGAGCTTAACTTTGGTAATGCGTTGGATTTAGGTCTTTTGGGACTGACTCAACTTAACTATCAAGTTACCGTTAACGACGATGCTACAGAGGATCTTAATTTTGGAGCTTCTCCAGCTAGCGTTCCTGAACCCGGTTCGATGATCGCTTTATTGGGTTTAGCTGGTGCAGGTGCGGTGTCTCGCTTGAAACAAAAGAAAGGTCAACAGTAAAAGCAACAGGGATCACAGAACAGGTAACCCTTATTTATTGACACTAGTCATAATCTTTACTTATCGCTTTATGGTTACCTGTTCCCATTCCTTAATTTTCTTTACATTTCTTAATCTAGAGTCGTTGAACATTGATCAACGACTCATTTTCTCTATGGTTGCAATCATTATTCAAAGGGGTGAAAACTTGAAGATTCCTATGGTTGTTGTCAGAGAAACCCTTTGATTAACCGAGAGAATGTCAGAGCGATCGCTCAATAATTTCTCCTCAATGGAAACAGCCTCTAAGCTCCAAAAATGAGCTATGGTAGAAGGGAGAAATGGTAGCTTGAATTGTAAAAATAAGTAACAAAATCAACCATTAAAGGAGGATTTATGCGTGCAGTGCTAATGGCTGGGGGATCAGGAACTCGGTTACGTCCATTGACCTGCGATTTACCTAAGCCAATGGTACCTATCCTAAATCGCCCGATCGCAGAACATATCATTAATTTACTCAAACGACATAAGATCACCGAGATAATTGCCACGTTATACTATCTTCCCGATGTGATGCGGGATTATTTCCAAGATGGCAAAGAGTTTGGGGTAGAAATGACCTACGCCGTAGAAGATGAGCAACCCTTAGGCACGGCCGGTTGTGTAAAAAATGTAGAAGACCTTCTCCAAGATACTTTTTTAGTGATTAGTGGGGATAGTATTACAGATTTCGATCTCAGAGAAGCCATCGCCTTTCATCGTCAAAAAAAATCGAAAGCCACCCTTGTCCTAACCCGTGTCCCCAACCCCATGGAGTTTGGGGTGGTCATCACCGATAAAGAACAAAAAATTATCCGTTTCCTCGAAAAACCTGCCTCTAGCGAAATTTTCTCCGATACCGTGAACACAGGAACCTATATCTTAGAACCAGAAGTCCTAGAATACCTCCCGGCCAAAGAAGAAAGCGACTTTTCTAAGGATTTATTTCCCCTCCTCTTAGCCAAAGGGGAACCCATGTATGGCTACATTGCTGAGGGATATTGGTGCGATGTGGGCCATTTAGATGCCTATCGAGAAGCCCAATATGATGCCTTAGAAAAAAAAGTTAAACTTGATTTTGCTTATGACGAACAGTCTCCGGGGATTTGGTTGGGGCAGAATACTTACATTGATCCGACGGCTAAAATTGAACCCCCGGCCCTCATTGGAGATAACTGTCGTATTGGTCCGGGGGTAATGATCGAACAAGGATGCGTCATCGGAGATAACGTCACCATTGGGGCAGCCTCCGACTTAAAACGGCCCATTATTTGGAATGGTGTCACCGTTGGGGATGAATCCTATTTGGCGGCTTGTGTCATTGCCAGAGGAACCCGAATTGATCGGCGATCGCAAGTGTTAGAAGGGGCGATCATCGGTCCATTGTCCATCCTAGGAGAAGAAGCACAAATAAGTTCAAATGTTCGGGTTTGGCCGAACAAACGAGTTGAATCAGGAGCTATCTTGAATATTAATTTAATTTGGGGTAGTACAGCTAATCGCAATCTTTTTGGTCAACGGGGCGTGACAGGACTGGCTAATATTGATATTACCCCAGAATTTGCGGTGAAATTAGGGGCGGCCTATGGCTCAACCCTCAAAGCCGGATCGCAAGTGGTGGTATCACGGGATCAACGGGGGTTTTCTCGCATGATTAGCCGTTCTTTGATTTCTGGGTTGATGTCGGTGGGGATTAATATTCAAAACCTCGAAGCCACTGCTATTCCCATTTCTCGCACCATGACCCCCAAGTTAGGGGTGTCCGGTGGGGTTCATTTACGGGCCCATCCGGATCGCACGGATCATATTTTAATTGAATTTTTGGACGAGCAAGGAATTAATATTCCTAAGTCCCAAGAAAAGAAAATTGAAGGGGCTTATTTTAAGGAAGATTTACGACGGGTGGGGATTGCAGACATTGGTAATATGGCCTATCCGGCGCAAATCATTGATACCTATCGTGAAACTTTTGAGACTCAACTGGATATTGACAGTATTAGTAACAGTGACCCCAAAATTGTCATTGACTATGTTTATGGGGTGTCAGGGGCGATTTTACCCCAACTCCTGACTAAGTTTGGTTGTGATGCCATTGTTCTCAATGCCAGTTTACGTCAAACTACGGTTACAACGGAGGAAAGGGAGTCTTTACTCCATCAACTGGGCCAAGTGGTTGAAGCGGTTAAAGCTAATTTAGGGGCGCAAGTTTCGGCCAATGGAGAACAGTTTATCTTAGTGGATGAATCGGGCCTATCCATACGGGGAGAATGGTTAACCGCTTTGATGGTTAATACGATTTTTACGGCCTATCCTCGCAGTACGGTGGTTGTGCCGGTCGAAGCGTCTAGCGCAGTGGAACAAATTGCCCGTCGTCACGATGGTAAGGTAATTCGCACGAAGTCTAATCCTACTGCATTGATGGAAGCAGCGCAAATGAATCCTAACGTCTCTTTGGGGGGAAGTGGGGACACCGGGTTTATCTTTCCACAGTTGCATCCGGGATTTGATGCCATGTTTAGTTTAGCGAAACTATTAGAAATGTTGGCCACTCAAGAGCGATCGCTAGTGCAAATTCAAGCAGAATTACCTCGTATTTGTCATAAATCCTACGTTTTGCGCTGCCCCTGGAAGGTTAAAGGGGCTTTAATGCGTTATTTAGTAGAAATTCATAATCCTGAACAACTTGAATTAATTGATGGGGTAAAAATTATTAATCCTCAGAATGATAACTGGATCTTGATTTTACCCGATGCAGGGGAACCCTTTGTGCACATTGTTGCCAATAGCGATGATCGAGAATGGGTCGATGTTAATATTCGGGAATATCGTCACAAAGTACAATCTTTTATTGAACAAGAACAAGGTGATTTAATTAGTATGTAGGCTTTCAAATAGGGCTAAAAATAGTTTTAAATCTTCTAAAATGGGATGCTCAAAGTTCCAGATATCTTGTTGCTTGTCCATTATTGTTTTAAAACCTTTTTCATTAAATCCATATTCTTTATTAGAAATATCATAGTAAATATAATTATACACCCAAAGTTTATCAAAATCATTATTACTAATAATAATTTTATCACTATTTTCAAGAGAATCAATAATGCAGTTTTTCCAGCTTTCTAGACAATCAGCATAAATGGATTTTTGGGTTTTAATTTCTTTCAAAACAGTTGCTAATTCTCCTTTTCCGTTAACATTCATAAAATAACAAGCTGCTTGAATATCTTGTTGATCTATTTTTGTGATTTTTACTAATTGGTTTATATTTATTATTGTTTCAGCTTCACTAAAAACATTTAACATAGCTTTATTAACTAAATCAAGTCTTTCTTGTTGTAATTTTTGATCCATATCGATAATAATACCAACTTTTTCTATAGGTTCTTTTTCTAATCGTTTTTTTACTCTTTTTTAAACTATTGGTTAAAGATGCTTCACTTAATCCTCTGTATGTTTTTTCTGGAGTCTTATCATTTAAAGTGGTGTAACCTTTTTTATCATCAATATTAATAGTAATGTTATTATCTTCTTTTTTATTCATATATTTAACAATTGCCTTAATAAATGTAGCGTCATTTTCAGCTTCAACAATGATCACATTACTCATATTATTCTCCTCTTATTCCTTCGCTACGTTTTAAAGCATAATCTAACATTTCTAATTCATGTTTTATCCCGATAATTTTATTAGTCCTCGGATTTCTCGCCATTTCAAAATATGCACCACTATCTGAATATTTTTCAAGTCCAACATCTCGAAATGCTTGAA
This sequence comes from Cyanothece sp. BG0011, assembly GCF_003013815.1. Classification (GTDB taxonomy): domain Bacteria; phylum Cyanobacteriota; class Cyanobacteriia; order Cyanobacteriales; family Microcystaceae; genus Crocosphaera. The sequence goes on from NZ_PRLH01000187.1 coordinate 58,877, forward strand.
TCATTTCTAAACTATGAGTTGTCGCAAAAATTTGTACATCAAGTTCTTTTGACAGTTCAAATAATGCTCTCCAAAAGTCTCTATGATTTGTATAATGTATTCCGTTTTCTATTTCGTCAATTAATATAGTTTTCAGATTATTATTGATTATTGTTAAAACAATTTCGGTTACTCTGTTAATAGCATCGCCAAATAGAGAACTAGGTAAGAGATTTTTAGATTTTTGTTGAATATATAAATTTGGTTCACCAATACTTAAGACTTTTATACATTCTATTGAATCATCTATTGATTGAAGTATTTTAATCAATTTATCTGTTTTATTATTTAATTCTAATTTACTATATTCTGAGATATTTGAGAGATTTTTATTAAAATGATGAGATGATACTAATAAAATTTCAAACTCAGTTAATCGTTTTTCCAAATAAGAAAAGCGGCGGAAACCAGATTTGTCTTGTAAAAAATTAATGTTAAATCCTTTACTATTATACACAATTTTAAATCCATATTTATGATCTTGACTATCGTTTAAATCAAAAATCATACCAATGTTTAAGGAAGAAGAAGAATAGTATTTTTCCAGCAAAAAATATTCTTCAGATTGAAAAGAATCAACACTTTGATACAATGAATCTCGTTTTAGTTTAGTTTTATCACTAAAATTATCTATTTTTTCTGTCCGAAGATTTATTTCTTGATATTTATTTTCTAAGTATTCAGTCTTTATTTTACCTTCTAACTCTGTTTGGTTATTATAAAAAAAGTTATCCCAAGCTTTTTCGGGATAAGCTTTACTAAATTCTTCAGATTCCTGTCTTAATTGTCTCAATAAAAAAATAGTTTTAGGTTGAGGCGACTGATTTAATAATATTGCTTCTAATAAAGCCGTTTTACCTGAATTATTTTTACCACCAATTAAATTAACTCGTTCAAATCCTTCAACTTTGGTGTGTTCAAAACATCTAAAATTTTCGATCTCAATATCTCTAATCATATCTTTTTGTCTTCTTTTATTATTTTTAATATTCTTGTGTCTCATTCATAATCCTAATTTCTCTTTTGCAGATTCCCAAGAACTTGTTTTTCCTTCTTTTACTTGTGTCATACTTTCTTGTAATTTTTGACTGAATACTTCATCTGAAAGAATACTTAAAGTTTCTATTAAAGATTCAAACTGTTCATAACTTATTGCTGTCATGATAGGTTTACCTTCTTTTGTAATAATAAGAGGTTCATCATTCAAGTCATCAGATAATTCTAATAATTTTTGTTGGACTTCGGTAATGTTTATATATTTGGTCATTAGTTAGATTTTTTCAAACAAATATCAACTCTCTTATTATATCTTATAGTTCAGAACTTTATTATTCATTTATTTATCTCCTTATTATTGAAAAAGTAGGGTGGGCATTGCCCACCATAAACTTAAAACAGATTTAAGTCAGTTACCGCCCCTAAACTACTAGAAGAAACTAACTTAGCATACTTTGCTAATACCCCTCTTTTATAACGAGGTTCCGGGGCTTTCCAGTTAGCGCGACGTTGGTTTAATTCTTCTTCGGAAACATTAACTTGAAGCAGCTTTTCTTTAGCATCAATGGTAATACTATCACCTTCTTTTACTAAGCCAATCGTACCCCCTACATAGGCTTCTGGGGCAACATGACCAACCACTAAACCATAGGTTCCCCCAGAGAAACGGCCATCGGTAATTAAGCCTACAGAATCACCTAAACCAGCCCCAATAATAGCCGAGGTTGGTGCTAACATTTCGCGCATTCCTGGACCACCTCTAGGTCCTTCATAACGGACAATAATCACATCACCGGCCTTAATTTTTCCGGCTAAAATTGCCTCTAAACATTCCTCTTCTGACTCAAACACTCGCGCCGGTCCTGTTAGTTTAGGATTCTTCACCCCACTAATTTTGGCCACTGACCCTTCCGAGGCTAAATTACCTTTTAAAATGGCTAAATGTCCCTCTTTATAAACAGGGTTATCCCAAGGC